>JANXMD010000174.1 GCA_025354845.1 Verrucomicrobiota bacterium
CCCCACGGCGTCGAGGCTGATGAACGCATCGTAGGGCAGGAAGGTGAGTGTGAGCAGAATCGAACAGAGTTGGCGGGCTCCGGATCCGGCCGTTGAGCGCAGGTGCAGGGACCAGGGAAGGCCGGACGGCTTGTCGAGCAAGCCGACGCTCCACGCCAGGATTCCCGGCACGGCTACGATGAAAAACACGAGCAGCGACCCGACGCCGCCGCCTTGGGAGACGAGAAGCCATTCGCCCAGGAGCAGAAGCATCAGCGCGACGGGCACCAAGCTGCGCCGCAGGTTGTCGAAAATCTTCCAGCGTGAGAGCGGCGACAGGGGATTCGAGACCCGCTGCGCATCCGGTCCCGGAACCCGTGGCAGCAGCCACTGCGTGATTTGCCAGTCGCCGCGAATCCATCGGTGCCGCCGATCCATGTCCACGTTGTAGCGGGAGGGATATTCCTCGTAGAACTCCACGTCACTGACCAGTGCAGATCGTGCGTGACAGGCTTCGAGAAGGTCGTGGCTGAGCACCGTGTTGTCGGGAAACCGCCGGTGAAGGGCTCGATGAAAAGCGTCCACGTCGTAGATGCCCTTTCCGATGAACGAGCCCTCGCTGAAGAGGTCCTGGTACACGTCGGACACTTCGCGGGTGTAGGGATCGATCCCGACATCCCCGGAGAAGAGGCGCACGAACCACGACCGCCTCGCACTCGGCAAACTGACTCCGACACGGGGCTGCAGGATGCTGTATCCTTCGGCTACCACACCGTGAACCGGATCAAACTGCGGCCGGTTGAGTGGATGCGCCATGGTGCCGACGAGCTGCCGGGCGGCGTCGCGGGGCAGGTGGGTGTCGGTATCAAGCGTGATGACGTACTGGACGTCGGGCAGCACGCGAGTGTCCCCGAGAATTTCGGAGAACCGATTGCGGTCACCGCCGCGTAGGACTGCATTGAATTCCGTGAGCTTTCCCCGTTTGCGTTCGTAGCCCATCCAAAGCCCTTCGCCGGCGTTCCCGCGCCGGGGACGGTGAAAGAGGAAGAAGAGGTCATTGCGATCGGAGAGGTACTTGTCGCTCAACTGCCGAATTCCACTCCGTACCTGTTCAAGAAGCGCTCTGTCGCCCGCGGTGTGTTCCGTTTTGGCGTCCTGGAAATCGGTGAGGAGAGCGAAGTGAAGAAGCGGATCCCGATTCGCGAGATAGTGGATCTCAAGCGCCTCAATCAGGCGGCTCACGCCCTCCGCGCTGGTCAGCAAGGTGGGCACGACGACCACGGTTCGGCAACCAGGTCGGATTCCCGAAGAGCAGTCGAGACGGGGCAGGAGTCGCGGTTTGACCAGAAGAGTGGACAACCAGTTGATCAGCGCCACGGACAACTGGCTGGCGCACCAGAAGAAAACTGCGGTGAAGAAAACCAGGCGCCATCCCGAAACATCGAAAAGGCGGGATTCTTGAAGAAACCCGTAGGTGGCGAGCAAGGTGAGTCCGGCGATCCCGCCCACATAGAAGGCCAGGGGGAACCGATGCAGGGTGCGATCCAGGATGCTTCGCCAGGGCCATCGAACGTCCACGGCCCGACCGAGCAGCGTCTGCCCCTTGTCGATGAGGAAATAGCCCACGTGGGCCGTGCGATCGGACGGAGCGGTCCGCGCAGTGCCGGCTTCGGTGAGCTGAATGGCGCGCTGGGCGACTTCCGCTTCGGGTACCGAACTGTGTCGCGCAAAGAACTCGACCGAGTGCCGGTAGCGATCGCGCGTGGCAAAATCCATATCGCGATACACCCCGGCCGGATCCCGACGGAGGATACCTTCCACTTCGCTGAGTCCCTCGACAAACTCCTTCCAATCCGAGGCGCTGAGCTGACGCAGGCTTGCGATGCTGTGACTCACCGAAACCTGGTCGGCCGCCTGATGCTGGCTTTCCTGGTGAACCAACTGCTCGATGGAGAGCCCCTGTTCTACGAGTCGCTGCTCCAGCCAGCTTCGTGCGAAATGCAGGACCGGGCTTTGCAACGAAAGCCGCTGACAGAATTCCGCCACGAAGGAACAGGAGATTGGCAGCGAGGCCTGGGCCATGTCGGCGACGACCACCACCAAGTGGGACGGCCGCTTCTCCGCCATGTCGCGCAGTCGCTCAACCCAGCGGTCCGCCAGGTCGCGATCC
>JANXMD010000279.1 GCA_025354845.1 Verrucomicrobiota bacterium
CGATCACGGCGGCCGCGCCGGTCCACTGCGTGAGGGTAAGGGCACCAGCTTTGACGGCGGCATGCGCGAACCGTGTATCGCCTGGTGGCCCGGCCACATTCCGGCCGGCACCGTCTGCCGCGAAGTGGCGGGCACCATCGACCTGCTGCCGACCGTTGCCAGACTGACCGGTGCCCAAGTGCCCACGGACCGCGTGATCGATGGACGGGACCTCAGCCCGCTTCTGTTTGGCATCCGGGGCGCCCGTTCGCCGCATGAGGCGTTCTTTTACTATTGGGATCGCGAACTTCAGGGCGTCCGCAGCGGCCCGTGGAAACTCCACTTCCCGCACTCCTATCCGCAGCCGATTCAGCCGGGACGCGACGGACTTCCGGGTAAGGCGACGACCCGCAACATCGGCCCTGCATTGTATCACTTGACCACGGATCCCGGGGAGTCCAAGGACGTCGCCGCCGAGCATCCCGACGTCGTGCATCGCCTCGAAATCCTGGCCGAAGCGTGTCGTGCCGATCTCGGGGACAGTCGCACCGGCCGCGTCGGCAAGGGCGTCCGCGAACCCGGGCGCCTGGAAACACCGACCGGTCCGCTGTCGGTCGCAACACCATGAGCCTCCGGTTTTCCGCAACCCAGACGGCAGTGTGGGTCATCCCTCTCGCGCTGCTCGCACTGCATGCCGAAATCCCGTCAGGAAAACCCGCGGAGACAGCTCCGGCCGGAATGGTCCGAATCCCCGGCGGGGAATTCCGCATGGGAACCGAGGATCCTCGGGACAAAAACTGCGGCGGACGCGAAGCCATGACCGATGCGCGGCCGATTCACCCCGTTCGGGTAGATGCGTTCTGGATGGACGCCACGGAAGTCACCAACGCCGCGTTTCGCAAGTTCGTCGAGGCGACCCAGTACCTCACGGTCGCCGAACGCCCCCTGAAACCCGAGGACTTCCCCGGGGTGCCCAAGGAGAAGCTCGTTCCGGGCTCGGTGGTGTTCACTCCTCCCAAGATGCCGGTGCCGTTGGATGACTTTCAGCAATGGTGGAGCTACGTCTCGGGCGCGAACTGGCGACATCCCGAGGGCCCTCAATCCAACCTCGACGGACGCGACGCCTATCCCGTCGTTCAGGTTTCATTTGAGGATGCCGAGGCCTACTCGCGCTGGGCCGGAAAGCGCCTACCCACCGAGGCCGAATGGGAATTCGCCGCGCGCGGCGGATTGGCGAATGCCACCTATCCCTGGGGTGAGGAGCTCAAGCCGGGCGGGAAGTGGATGGCCAACATTTTCGAAGGCAACTTCCCCAATCGGGACACCGGCATCGATGGCTTTGCTGGTCTTGCGCCAGTGGGAAAGTTTCCCGCCAACGGCTACGGCCTGCGCGATATGGCCGGCAACGTGTGGGAATGGTGCGCCGACTGGTATCGTCCCGACTACTATGCGGCGCTCGCGGCTCTGCCCGGGGGCATCGCCCTCAATCCGAAGGGACCCATCGACAGTTTCGATCCCCAGGAACCCGGCGTTCCGAAGCGCGTCCATCGCGGCGGTTCCTTTCTTTGCACCGACCAGTACTGCACCCGCTACATGGTCGGCACCCGGGGTAAAGGCGAACCGAGCACCGGAAGCAACCACCTCGGCTTCCGCTGTGTGAAGTCGATTCCTTGAAGCGGTTCACCGCGGAGGCGCAGAGACGCAGAGAGGGATCAAATGGGGAACGGTTTTCCTCGGACGTTCCCATCTCCGAACTCCGATTCCGCTTTGGGACACGGATTGCACGGATTCTCACGGAAGGACGGGGCAGGCTTACCCATCTCCCATCTCCGATCTGCGATCTCCCATCTTCGATCTTCGATCTCCGATCCCCGATCCCCTCCGCGCCTCAGCGGTTCGAAATCGGCTCAGCCCTCTTCGGCACTGGTCAGCTTGGCCAGCACGCTCAGGTCTTCCAGCGTCGTGGTGTCGCCCTTGATCTCGACGCCGGCAGCCACCTGTTTCAACAGACGGCGCATGATCTTTCCCGACCGGGTCTTGGGCAGCGCGTCAGCGAACCGGACGTCGTCCGGCTTGGCCACCGGACCGATTTCCTTGCCCACATGATTGCGCAGCTCGTTCTTGAGCTCAGGGGTCGCATGAACCCCGGTCTTCAGGGTCACGAAACAAACCAGCGCCTGACCTTTGAGTTCATCGGGACGCCCCACCACCGCGGCCTCGGCCACGCTAGGATGACTTACCAACGCGCCCTCCACTTCGGCCGTACCGATACGATGACCGGCCACGTTGAGCACGTCGTCGATGCGCCCGACGATCCAGAAGTATCCGTCCTTGTCCTGCCGGCACCCGTCACCGGTGAAGTACGAGTGCTTCACTTCGGTCCAATAAGTTTCCTTAAACCGCGCGGGGTCGCCCCAGATGCCGCGAAGCATCGACGGCCACGGCTTGCGAACCACCAGCTTGCCGCCGGTGTTCTTGGGCACCGCCTTACCCTGATCATCCACCACCTCGGGATGAATGCCGAAGAACGGCAACGTCGCGGTGCCGGGCTTGGTCGGCGTCGCGCCCGGCAAAGGCGAAATCATGATGCTGCCGGTCTCGGTCTGCCACCACGTGTCGACGATCGGACAGCGACCGCCGCCGATGACCCGATGATACCACATCCACGCCTCGGGATTGATGGGTTCCCCCACCGATCCCAGGAGGCGAAGCGAGCTGAGATCGTGCTTCTTCGGCCACTCCTCGCCCCACTTCATAAAGGCGCGAATCGCGGTGGGGGCGGTGTAGAGAATGGTGACGCGATACTTCTCGATGATGCGCCAAAACCGATCGGGCTCCGGCCAATTGGGCGCGCCTTCGTACATGACCGCGGTCGCGCCGTTCGCGAGCGGCCCGTACACAATGTAGCTGTGACCCGTCACCCAGCCGACGTCCGCCGTGCACCAGTAGACGTCCTCGTCGCGCAGGTCGAAGACGTACTTCGAAGTCATCTTCGCGCCCAGTAGGTACCCGGCGGTGCTGTGAAGGATGCCCTTTGGTTTTCCAGTCGAGCCGCTGGTGTAGAGGATGAATAGCGGTGCCTCCGAATCCATTTTCGCCGGCGGGCACTTGTCGTCCACGTAATCCAGCTCGCGATGCCAGAAGACATCGCGTCCTTCGGCCATGTGGACCTCATTCCAAGTGCGACGCAGGACAATGACCTTCTCGATGGTCGAGGTCAGCGACTTGCCCTCGGCGTCCTGAAGTTTGAGGGCGTCATCGACGTTTTTCTTGAGCGGCACCACGGCGCCGCGGCGATACCCACCGTCGGCGGTGATGACCATCTTGGCGCCGGAGTCCTGGATGCGATCAGCAACCGATTGCGCGCTGAAGCCGCCGAACACCACGCTGTGGACCGCGCCAATGCGAGTGCAGGCCAGCATGGAAATCGCGGCCTCGGGCACCATCGGCAGATAGAGGATGACACGATCGCCGCGGCCGACCCCATTTCGCTTGAGCACATTGGCGAACCGGCAGACCTCGCGATGCAGTTGCGAGTAGGTGAGCACGCGCTCCTCCCCGGGCTTGCCGTCAGTGGCGGGCTCGCCCTCCCAGATCAGCGCCGCCTTGTTGGCGTACGCGGTGCCGAGCCATCGGTCGAGGCAGTTGGCCGAAACATTGAGCTGGCCGCCGATGAACCACTTGGCAAACGGCTCCTTCCACTGGAGCACCTTTTTGAAGGGCTTCTGCCACACCAGCTCCGCCTTGGCGTGGGCGCTCCAGAACTTGTCGGGCTTGGTCACCGACTCGGTCCAGAGCTTCTTGTAATGGGCCATGCTCTTGATGTGGGCCCGCCCGGCGAATTCCTTGGCCGGTTTGAAAACGCGGTTTTCCTGAAGCTGGGACGACGTGTTGTTGGGCGCAGCGGCTTTGCTCATGACAATTGAAAAGGCAGGCGGGGAGATTGGAAAGTCCGGCAGGACGAGTCAACGATCTGGGCCGAAAACTATCGCCGTCGCCGCCGACGGAACGAGGCGGACATCGGCTGACCCGCGCTGGAACCGCGGAGACGCGGAGACGCAGCGAGAGGCAATCCGCTTGGTTTTCTCCCATCTCCCATCTCCGATCTCCGATTTCGGACACGGATTGCACGAATTTCCACGGAAACACCGAACACCAATCACAGAATCCCCTGATCCCCAATTGGTGATCCCCGTACTTTGGAGTCCGGTCGGAAGCGCAGCTTTCTACCGGCTTGGACCGCCCACCGCGCCCCTTTCCCAACTCCATCCCCCGTTCGGAGCCGATCTTCCCAACTCCGAACTTCGATTTCCGATCTCCGTTCTCCGAACTCTCATCTCCCATCTCCCATCTCCGAACTCCGATTTGGGACACGGATTGCACCGATTTTCACCGAAAGACTCTATTTCCGATCTCTCATCGCCGAACTTCGATCTCCGATCTACGGACGGAGGCCATTCTACCTTCGGGGGATCCGCCTCCTCCCGTCAGCGGCTACGATCTTCCATCTCCCATCTCCGATCTTCGAATCCCGCCCTAATTGGCGCCGAGGCGCTCCACCGGGCGCACCAGCGGATGCAACTCTTTCCGACCGTCGCAGAACACCGCGGTCCATTCGGCCAGGCGGCGGCCCAGCAGACGGCAGCCCGCTAGCGCTTCGTCGCCGCGGGGCTCGCGTAGTGTCACAGCTCCGTAGTGGGCGGTATGAAATTTCGCGGCGTAGTCGGTCACGCCGAAGGTCAGGAACCCGAAGTTCATCAGCACGGTGAGAATCGACTGACACGCCAGCTCCATCCCGCCGCCCCAACCACCCGCGCTGCTGAAGGCGCAGCCGATTTTCCCATCAATCTTCATCCAATGCGGCCCCATGGTTTCGTCCCAGAACTTCTTCATCTGCCAGGAAAGGATCCCCATGTTGGTGGGACTCCCCACCGCGATGCCGTCGCACCAAATCACGTCGTCAGGCGTGGCCTCGGCCAGGCTTCGGAGGCGCACTTCGGTTCCCGGCACCGACGTCGCACCTTCCGCCACCAGGGCGGCCATTTTGGCGACGTTGCCGGAGTTGGAGTGAAATAGGACAAGGACGCGACTCATGGCGGGAAAGAGGATCAGATTCGCGGGCGCTTGTCAGCCCATCGGCGAACGCTAGGCTGTCTCCCGTCATGACGAAGAACCCGATGCCTTTCTCCCGCTTGAACCTGATTTCCCTGTCGCTCGCCGGCACCTTCCTGATTGTGACCTCGGCATTCGCAGCCGACGGCTCAGCCAGCCTCGGCGCGGTCGCCAAACAGTTCAGCAAAACGGCCGCGACGCCTGCCGACCCGATTCTCGCCAGCGTCGGAACCGATCTAACCGCCAAGCTCAAGGCCCTCGACCAGGTACTCGGGGCCTCGGACGCGGTAAAGGCACAGTTGACCGGCACCCTGCAGTCTCTGGTCGGGGGCAAGGACGCTGACGCGCTCGCCAAAGTCTTCCAGATCGCCCAGGTGGCCTCGCTGACGCCCGAACAAAAGGGACTGGCGAAGGAGGCCGGCAATCTGGCCACCGCGTTTGTGGTGCAGCGCAATTTCGCCGCATTAGAAGGGGCCAGCGGCGATGTGGCCACAGTGGTGTCCTCACTGCGCAAGGGCGAGGTCGCGGGCGCCGCACCCGCCATTCAACGCATCGCCAAGAACGCCAATCTCACGGCGCCGCAAAAGCAGCTCATCGGCTCGGTCGCCGACCAATACGCGCCCGGACTTCGCAAGGCTAAGGATTCCCTCAAAAAGGGCCTCAATGGCCTGCAGAGTCTGCCCGGCCTCGGCCAATAGTTCCGAGTCCGACTATCTCAGTCTTCGCCTGGTGCCGTCTCGCCCCTCCCATTACCCTCTCCCCATGCGTCTTGAGTTCGTGAAAATGAGCGGTGCCGGCAATGACTTCATCGTCGCCGACAACCGTTCTGGTTCGCTGTCCCTGTCTCGCGAGGCCGTCGCCCGGCTCTGCCACCGCCAGTTTGGCATTGGCGCCGATGGCCTGATGCTCCTCGTGCCCTGCACCAGCGGAAAAGCGGACTGGTCCTGGCAGTTTTGGAATTCTGACGGCTCCGATGCTGAGATGTGCGGCAACGGCGCCCGCTGCTTTGCCCGCTACATTCAGAGGGTCACCGGCGCCAGCGAACACACCAGCTTTGAGACGGTCGCCGGGGTCATTCGTGCGACCTTTCACGGCGAACGCGTGACGGTGAACCTCACCACGCCGCAGGGCCTCCGCCTGGGAGAGTCGGTGTCCACCGCTGCCGGCACCTTGACCGTGCACTCGCTGAACACCGGAGTTCCGCACGCCGTGATCTATGTCGCCGATGCGGACCAGGCGATGGTCCAGGCGCTGGGTCGCGAAATTCGCTTTCACGAGCACTTCAAGCCACGGGGCACGAACGTGAATTTCGTCGAAGTGAAGGGACCCAACTTCATCCGGGTGCGCACGTACGAGCGCGGCGTCGAGGGCGAAACCCTGGCGTGCGGCACCGGACTGACCGCCTGCGCGCTGGTCAGCAGCCGCGTGCACGGGTTCCAGTCACCGGTGCGGGTGGTGGTGCAGGGCGGCGACGAGCTCGAAGTTCATTTCGATACCATGGCCGACGGCGGCTTCAGCAACGTGCGGTTAAACGGCCCGGCAACCTTCGTCTTTGAAGGCAGCATTCCCCTTCCCGTGTGACTCCCGAAGATTTCGATTCGGCTCGCGCCCGGGTTGGTTCGCTCGCAGAAGTGCGGACGAACCGGAGAACGCGATGGATCGGAATGGCGGTGATCGGGGTGGGTCTGCTTCTGGCAGCGACGCATCATGTCTCGGCGCACGGGGCGCTGCATCAGCAGTTGATCGATGTCACGGCGCAACTTGCCGAGCATCCTGATGATTTCGATCTGCTGCTCCGCCGCGGCGAGCTGCAACGCCTGCACGGCTCCTGGGCAGAATCCCGCGCCGACTTCGAGAAAGCACAGAAGCTCCGGCCCGATGAGTTGGAACCGGTGTTTCGTCTCGGTCGGCTTGAACTCGATGCCGAGAATCCGACCAGCGCGGCGCATTGGCTCGAAGTGGCGCTGGAGAAAAAGCCCCATCACATCGAGGCGGCCCTGCTGATGGCCCGGGCGCAGGTAAAGCTGGGACGCCCGTCCGCCGCAGTCGAGTCGTTCACGACTGCGATCCATTGGAGCCGGCAGCCGCGACCGGAATGGTTTCTCGAACGGTCCAAGGCCATCCTAACCGCCGGCAAAGACCCGAAAGACCGCGAGGCCCTGAAGCGAGCCACTGCGAGCCTCGACGAGGGACTCGAACTCATCGGCCCCATTCCCACCTTGCAACTCGCCGCCATAGAGCTCGATCTCCGCGCAGGATTCGTGGACGTCGCGCTCAGGCGTCTCGACACCGTCCGCGAAGCGAGCGAGCGCAAGGAAACCTGGTGGTTCCGTCGAGGCCTCATCCTCGAAGAAGCGGGACGTCCCCACGAGGCACGCCAGGCCTTCGACGCCACTCTCGCTGCCTTGGAGGCCCTACCCGACCGCCTCCAGCGAACCCTGGCCATGGTGCAATTGCGGAAGGATCTCGAGCTGCACAGGTCCCGGTTGCGCCCCGATTCCGAGTCCCCATCCAAGCCATGACCCTGGAAACGGTAATTCAACCCGCTGATGGACGCAGATGAACGCAGATGCTGAGAGAGACCCATCGATGAGTGGATACTCGAGAACCGCACTGCCCAGACGTTCGCGAATGCTTTCGGACAACCTCATTCGGATCCGTGCCGCGTACCGCCACGGATTGAGAATCATTCTGACGTTGTTCGTCTTGCTCACCGGCGCTCCTCTGCACGCGGCAGACCAACTGACCCGCGGGCCGTACCTCCAGATGGGAACGCCGACCTCGATGATCGTGCGTTGGCGGACAGACCCGCTGACTAAGGGCCTCGTTCGCTATGGCACCGCATTGAACGCGATCACCAATCAGGCGGCACACAACGGCGTGCTGGCCGATCATGTCGTCCTCCTTCCGAAGCTCAAACCGGCTACGCGCTACTTCTATCGGGTCGGTAGTGCAACCAACAAATGGTTCAACGCTCCCGACCCGACCTACAGTTTCGTCACGCCGCCGGCCGCCGGGCCGCCGCGTTCAGTGCGCTTCTGGGCCCTGGGCGACCCGGGTACCGGCAACACCAATCAAATGGCGGTGCGTGAGGGCTTCCGAAATTGGTCAGCGGAACATCCTGCGGACCTCTGGCTGATGCTCGGCGACAACGCGTATGCCACAGGAACCGATAAGGAATACGGAAAGGCGGTGTTCGAAATGTACGCTTCCGAACATCGGCGAATGCCGCTCTGGCCCACCCTGGGGAATCACGACGCGTTCAGCGCAAACTCCGCGACGCAGTCCGGCGTATACTACGACGTCTTCACACTACCCACGCTCGGTCAGGCGGGCGGACTGCCGAGTGGCACGGAGGCGTACTACTCCTTCGATTACGCCCACATCCATTTCATCTGCCTCGACTCCCACGACACCGACCGCAGTCCCGCCGGCGCGATGGCCACGTGGTTGAAGGCCGATCTGGCGTCCACGGCCCGCGATTGGATTATCTGCTTCTTTCATCACCCGCCTTACAGCAAGGGCACGCACGACTCCGACAAGCGAGCCGACAGCGGCGGTCGTCTGGTGGAAATGCGAGAGAACATTCTCCCCATCCTGGAACAAGGCGGAGTGGACTTGGTTCTCTGCGGCCACAGTCATGACTACGAGCGCACCTTCCTGCTCGATGGTCACTACGGATCCAGCACCAATCTTGTGCCCTTGATGATTCGGAATCACGGCGACGGTCGGCCTGACGGCGATGGCGCCTACGAAAAGCCGCCGGGAACCGGTCCGCACGGCGGCGCGGTGTACCTCGTGACCGGCAGCGCCGGGCAGACCAGCGGCGGCAAACTCAACCACCCGGCCATGTATCTTTCGTTGAACAAACTTGGTTCGGTCGGCGTGGACATCGATGCCCATGAACTGCGCGTGACCTTCGTCGGGACCCAGGGGCAGGTGCGCGATTACTTCACGATGCGGAAGCGCTAACCGGATTCGGAGATCGGAGATCGAAGATGGAAGATCGAGGTAGCCGTCGGCGGCTGCGGGGCGGTTGGTAGTCAGGCAATTGGTGAAACTCTGTGCAATTCGTGTCTCAAACTTCCGCGATTTGACCCCAACCCGTCGCGCTTCTAGCCTCCCCATCCCTTGAACGCGATCTCCGCCACGACCGCCGCCG
>JANXMD010000282.1 GCA_025354845.1 Verrucomicrobiota bacterium
CCGCACTCCGGGACCGTTCGGAGTCCACCCCAATGCGGACCTGCCTAAGCCAGAAGCGGCTGAATCACCTTCCCCGCAATTCCAGTGAGACGCGCATCCAATCCCTGGAATTTCACGGCCAGGCGCGTGTGTTCGATCCCCAATGCCTTGAGCATCGTGGCATGGAGATCGTGCACATCGATGGGATTCTCTACCGCCGCGTAGCCGAGTTCGTCGGTGGCGCCGTACACCATGCCCGGCCGGATCCCGCCGCCCGCCATCCATACCGTGAAGCCCGCATTGTGATGGTCGCGACCGTCGCCCTGGCTCATCGGGGTGCGGCCAAATTCGCCGGCCCACACGATCAGCGTGTCGCGCAGCATGTCGCGCTGCTCCAGATCGGTGATTAAGGCCATACAGGCGCGATCGATTTCTTGGGCCTTGAATTGGATGCCCTCTTTCAAGCCGCCGTGGTGATCCCAATCCTTGTGATAAAGCTGGATG
Source organism: Verrucomicrobiota bacterium (assembly GCA_025354845.1). GTDB lineage: Bacteria > Verrucomicrobiota > Verrucomicrobiia > Limisphaerales > UBA9464 > CAIVQB01. The sequence goes on from JANXMD010000282.1 coordinate 484, forward strand.
AACCGTACGCCCCGCTCCGCCAGACGGCGGGCCAGCAGGCAGTTTGAGGCGAAGGAACCATCCCCCGCCTTGCAGCCGTACTGATCCAGGACCTTGGAGGATTCTTTCGAAACATCCATCAGTTCAGGCACACTGGCCTGCATCTGAAAGGCCATCTCGTATTGAGCGATGCGCGTGGCAATCTCGGGATCGTCCACGACCGCGTCATGACGGGCATTGAGCTGATTGATAGTCTCCACCACGCGATGTTGCCGCTCGCGGGTGACGCCTTCGGGATTGCCGAGATACAGCACCGGATCGCCCTTGCCACGCAGATGCACACCTTGGAAGCGACTTTGCAAAAAACCCGACGCCCATTGGCGCGCGGCGATCGGCTGATTCTGTCCGCCACGGCCGAGCGAGGTCAGCACCACAAATCCCGGAAGATCCTCCGCCTCCGATCCGAGTCCGTAGGTCAGCCAGGCACCCATCGAAGGACGTCCGGCAATCTGGGAGCCGGTGTTCATGAACATGTGAGCCGGATCGTGATTGATGGCCTCGCTGGTCATCGAACGCACCAGGCAGATGCGGTCGAGCACCGATCCGATGTGCGGCAACAACTCGCTAATCTCGGTTTCCGAGGTGCCGAACCGCTTGAATTTCGTCTGCGGTCCAAAGCAGGTGAGCTTCTGTCCCTGCAGCTGCGCGATCTGCTTTCCCTTGGTAAACGATTCCGGCATCGGCTGCCCGTGCATGGCGGCGAGCCGAGGCTTGGGGTCGAATGTCTCCAGATGGGACGGACCACCAGCCATGGTCAGCCAGATCACGCGTTTGGCTTTCGCGGGAAAATGCAACGGCCGCACCACGCCGGGCCATCGATCCTTGCCCGCGGGCTGGCCGGCGGCGGTCAAAATGCCGGGTTTCAGTAACGAGGCCAATGCCAAGGCGCCGACTCCCTGCGACGCGCGCCCAAGAAAGACGCGTCGCGTCTGCTGTTGCCCACGAAACTGGAGAAACTCAGAAAAGGAAAACATGGAAAGCGAAGTCAGCGGTTCGACGTTAGACTTTAGACTTTGGACTTTAGACTCGTCTTAGGAGCGCGTCATCGTCTCGTGCAGGTTGAGCAAGGCGCGGGCGATGTCAGTCCAGGCGGCAAGTTCGGCTGGATTCAGATCGGTCGGAGCCGGGCTCGAACCGCTCTTGACGTATGCCTTCGCAGCCGTGGTGTCGGCCCGATACTCCGCAGAGTGACGATCCAGCAGGGTCAACAGCGCCGCGACTTCGTCACCCGAGGCTGTCCGCGCCAGCATCTCACGCCAGGCCCATCGAATGCGCTGTTCGGGCGACTTCGGCGCCTCACGCAGGATGCGCACGGCAAAGAGCTTCGCGGCTTCAACATAGGAAGGGTCGTTCATCAACACCAACGCCTGCTGCGGAATGTTGGAGCGGGAACGCTCGGCGGCGCACTCCTCACGCGTTGGCGCATCGAAGGCCAGCATGGCCGGGTGCACGTAGGAACGCTGCCACCACGTATAGAGCCCCCGTCGATATTGATCGGCTCCAACGCTTGCGGGATACGTGCGCTGCGGAAAGTTGAGGTTCTCCCAGTAGCCGTCGGGCTGATACGGCAAAACGCTCGGACCGCCGATCGCCGGCACCAGCAGACCGGAGAAGGTCAGGGCCATATCCCGGACCAGTTCCGCCTCCACACGCCAGCGCCCCTGCCGAGCGAGCTCACGGTTGTCTGGGTCACGGGTCAACACGTCGTGTGGCACCGAAGAGGAACGCCGGTACGCCTCGCTCATCACGAGGGTGCGCACCATGTGTTTCACGTCCCATCCACTGGAACGAAACTCGCAGGCCAACCAGTCGAGCACCGGCTGTTGAACCGGCGCCTCGCCCTGCGCGCCGAGGTCGTCGAGCACCTTGGACAGGCCCATGCCGAAGAATTGCTTCCACATCCGGTTCATCACCACGCGGGCGGTGAGCGGATTCTCGGGCGAGACGATCCACTCGGCGAGATCCAGGCGGGTCAGGCGCCGCTGTGGCTTGGCCCATCCCGCTGCGAGAACGGCGGGTAACGCAGGCTCCACGACGTCGCCAGTCTCCACCATCCAGTTGCCACGCGGCAACACGCGCACGGTGCGCGGCTCCCCACGCTCGGTGATCAGGCAGCGCGGCAAAGAGCCTTCATAGGTGTTGAACGCCTTCCGAGCGTCGTCCACCTGCCCGCGAAGTGTGGCCAATTCTGGTGCATTCTTACGAAAAGCCTCCACCAACTTCTTGCGCTGTGACTCATCCCGCCGCTCCACCGGAATCGCGAGGACGCTGACCAATTCAGGCGCGGGCGGGAGCCCGACGGGGGCCTCAACAGCGGTGCGATCGACCGTCACCGCGAGGCGGAAATGCCCCAGCGTGTGATGTCCGTCCCCGTGCCGCTGCTGCAACTCCACAATCAGCGTGTCTCCGGTCTGCCAGGCAATCGGCGCCTCAAGACCGAGGATCAGCTGCTGGGGCTTGCCCGCGTGCGGCAGAATCGCCCAACCCGGGTTGGTGCCCTTGGCATCCCCGTCAATCGTCGAGGCCGCATTCCAGGCGTGGTAGGGATTGTTCTCCGCCAGGGTGGTCTGCTCATGGGTGGCGCGGGCACGGGCAAAGCGAATCGATCGAGTCTCAGAGCCCGGCCTTTCGAGGCGGGCCACCACTTCGGTAAGCACAAAGTTGCCATTCCCGGCACGTCCCGGCCCCTTCGACGGCAGTGAATCATCCGGGAGCACCTCCAACCTCAGGCCAGCCAGAGCGGCACCCGGAGTCCCAGGCGCCGCGAGCCGCAGCTCGTAGGTGTCGGTGTCCGGCGTGGCGCCGGAAGCGAGCACCGACTTGTCGTCGCGGATCTTGAGCGTCGCCCCTCCGATTGATTTCGCGGATTCTGGCTTTACCGACGTCCACAACCGCTCCAGGGCAGCCGAGTTTTCCAACAACTTTTCCCACGCCCGATACGCAACATCGAATTCCGGAAGCGGACCCGAGAACCGTTTCTCCAGATCCGCCATCCGACGGCGGCGGAGTTCGAGCTCGGCGGCCTGGGCCTCGTCGGTCACCAGCATGCCGTTCTCGCGACTCCCGATAATCGTCTCCTTCACATCGGCAAAGAAGGCTCCCATTGAATAGAAATCGCGCGTGCTGATGGGATCGAACTTGTGGTCGTGGCACTGCGCGCACCCGATGGTCTGGCCCATCCACACCGAGCCGATCGCCCGGACGCGATCGGTGAGATACCTCGCTTCGTAATCCTTCGCCTGCGCCCCGCCTTCCTCGGTGGTGAGGGTCAACCGGTTGAAGGCCGACGCCACCTTCTGCTCCTGACCTGAGTTCGGCAGCAGGTCTCCGGCAAGTTGTTCGCGGGTGAAGACGTCGAAGGGCTTGTTACGATTGAAGGAACCGATGACGTAATCACGATAGGGC
>JANXMD010000312.1 GCA_025354845.1 Verrucomicrobiota bacterium
TCAGCTTCGTCACCACCTCGATGATGCGAGCGGCGGTGTTGATGCCAGCGTTGGAGTACTGGTAATGGGTGCCGGGTTCAGTCTGAAGCGGCGTCATGGCATAGCTCCGGACGGCGGTTTCAAGCGGCAACCCATCGAGCGTCGGCTTCTCCACGTCGGATTGGAACGGTAACCCGCTCATGTGGCTGAGTACTTCGCGAATGGTGATTGGATGGGTTGTTTTTTTTAGCACCACATGGTTTCCGTCCTTTTCTGCGACAATCATCTGACCGCGAAACTCCGGCAGGTATTTCTCTACAGGGTCGTCGAGTGCGATCTTACCCTCATCCACGAGCATCATTACGGCCGTCGCCGTCATCGGCTTGGACTGCGAGGCGATCCAGAAGAGTGAATCGGCCTTCATCACCTTCTTGCCCGCGATGTTGGCGAATCCAACGGCTTCGATTGAGAGCACCCGCTCCCTGTCCACCACGAGCGCGACCGCCCCGGCGAGTTCGTGTTTGTCCACGAAGGCTTGGAGAAGCGGCGCAACAGTCGCTGGCGCCGCGGTGAGGATTGAGGCCGGCAGCGCGAGTGCCGCGACCAACGAGAGGGTGGAAAGGGCTCGTTTCATCATGTGACTTGAAGGTTGATAACTCAGCGGGCGTTGACTGGAAGACAGGAACACCGGACGTGCCTTCAGTGCGAGTGGACGGATGTGATTCCTGTTGTGGCTTGCCACGATGGCGTGGACCTGGCCGGGGGATGCATCATCTCTTCCCTTCGGTCGAACCCGCCGCGTTCAGCACCTTGAGATCGAAATCCTCCCAACGCTGCGCCCAGGTTTCCGTCTCGATGCGGCCACCGATCTCATCCCCCGGTTTCAGTCCCGATCGATTCAGGGTGATCGACCCTTTGCCGTTGGAGAGGAAGGCGAGAACCCGGTAGGCTTTCGTCCCACGCACACCCGTCACGAGGTAGCCGATGGCCTGCCTGCCATCGAGCGGAATGGTTCCCCCTTTCAGGAAGGCGTCTTTCTCGACGGAAACGGACACGACCACCGGCGCCGTGACCCCATCCACGGCGGCCACGACCTGGACGCTCGCGAAGTCCGGGTGACGGGGGTGAATGCCGGTTCGGCTTCGCGCCTGCTTGTTCGAATAATTTCGGTCGTAGTATTCGAGATTCAATTGTCCGAGGTGTTGCGCCGGGAAATTGGTGAGCTCCGCGCCGAGCAGGTTCGTCGACCACACCGTCGAAAAGCTTGCCGAGAGTTTGCCCGCGAATTCGAAATGGCGATTCGCGCGCATTGGGTAGGCCCAGGGCACAGCGGGTTGCGCCAGTTCCGCTTGCATGGCGGTCCGCTGGGTGCGGATGTATTCCCGCACCTTCTTCAAACCCGCGTCGAATTGCGGCTTGGGTATGGTAATCCGGTCTCGCACGAGAAGCTCGATGCGATCCACTTCCGCCAGTAGCTCCCGCTCTTTCCAGACGGTGGCCAGAAGTTCGCGCATCCGTTGCCGATACTTCTCGCGCGTCGCCGGATCATTGTAGAGCAGGCGGGAGAGGCGATTGTTGGCCATCACCGAAACCGGCGGCACGAAGGGAACAAACACACTCGAATCGCCGAAAGTCGAGTCCGCGCCCCAGGCGATGAAACGAAACCTGTCCGACTTGGGATCGTGATAAACGAAGGCGTTGTTTTGATCGCCCGAGAAACCATCCCAATGGCCGATCAGGACCTCCGTCGCCCAAAAGTTAAGGTAGGCATCCACATCAACGACTTCGGAGACGCGATCGACCGTTCCCTCCTTGGAATCCAAAGCGCGCACCACCCTCTCCAGATCGCTGCGGTCATTGGCCTTTTTGTGGTTCTTGGACTCGAAGGCACCGACCCAACCCCGACCAAAATCGCTGAGGGTTGCCTCGTATAGGTTTCCCTTCGTGCCGGAAAAGTGCCGCCTCAAAAAACGTTCGTCCACCGCTTCTATATGCGAGTAGATGCCCAGGCTTTTCCCGTTGACGGTCACCCGGGCGAGATTGCAGCGCGGCGCGGGCACGCCAGCTGCCGCGAACACGCGGTAGCCCAGCGCCTGCTGCACCTGCGAGGGATCCTGGTTGTTGTTTTGCAGCGTGAACCGTGCCTCGCCCGCGAACGTCCTGCCCTCCACATAGTGATCGAAATCGATATTGAAGGACGGGCGCGTGGAATTGTCCGAGCCGAGAAAGCCGCGTTTGCGGATGCCGACGTTCCCGACCGTGACGCCGCCAATGGTGACGTCGCCCTTGAACCAATCGAATGCCTTGGGCAGTGCGAGCGCCGTCTCGCCGCGTCCCTGGCTCAACTCCGCGCCGAGGTCGCGGTGTTGCTGCCGGAGCTTTTCGAAATCCTCCGCCGGCATGGTGATTTGCACCTCGAGCAACCGGTTCGGGTCGAAGAATTCATCGTTCGACGGCGCGGCCGGCGTCGGTTCGGCAGATCGGACGCGAACGCCAAAGGTTAGGAGGCAGGCCAGTGCCAGAC
>JANXMD010000326.1 GCA_025354845.1 Verrucomicrobiota bacterium
TGATCGCCGAGCGAGACGGGCTGAATGGACGCGCGTACGTGGACATGCGCGGCCTCGCCAACGGCTCGTATGTGCTCGGGGATCTTTGGATGACCAATGTTGCCAATGTCGCCCGACGGCACGGCTTCGAGACCGTTGTCGATGTCCAGCCGGAGACCTTCAGCGTGGCGCAGCCCTTCGCCCAAGTGGCGATTTATGCAGGGTGGTATGCGGCGGCGTTCGACGGGCCTTTCCGACTGCCAGTGGTCGAGTTCATGCCCGGCGCGATTGCCTATCACCTGCACTCCTACAGCGCGTACTGGGTTCGACATCCCGACGACAACTGGCTTGGACCGCTGCTGGCGAAAGGGGCCACAGTGACCATGGGGTGCATCGAGGAGCCGTACCTTGAACTCACCCCCAACATCGGAATGTTCGTGGAGCGATTGGCCGATTTTCGCGCCAACGTGGGGGAGGCGGCGATCACGTCACAAGCTGTACTGTCGTGGCAGACAGTGGTTGTGGGTGATCCGCTGTACCGTCCCTTTGGACGTGACGCCACCGAGCTGGAAGCCGCGCATCGTGCGGAACGCAGTCCGGCGCTGGAGTGGGACCTTTGGCGGCGGGCCAATGTCCAGCTGCTGGAGAAGCGTCCGACCGAGGCCATCCTGCGCGACCTGATTGCGCATCCTGGCGCTTCCAAGAGCGCCATTCTCGCCGAACGGATTGCACGCTTGTACCACGATCTCAGCCAGACGCGGCCGGCCGTGGAGTGGGGTGAACGCTCACTTCAGGCCGGCGGATCTCCCCAGCAGCGCGGCCAGTTGATGCGCCTGCTTGGTGCCTGGCAGGAGAAGTCGGATCCCAAGGCGGCGCTGTCCGTGCTTGAACAATTTGCGCGCGAATTTCCGGGGCATCCGGAGATTCTGATTGTGCTGAATCAAGAGCTCGAACTGGCCCGGTCGCTCAAGCGCAATTCGGACATTCAGCGCCTCCAGTCCCTGATCCACACGCTCACTCCGCCGCCGACGAATAGTCCGGCGGCGAAGGAGAAGTGAGCGGCACCGGAAGGGGCGTTATCGGCGACGGAACAGGCCCGAGCGCCATTCCCGGTCGGTCTTGGCTCGGACCCTCTTCCAACCTGCGGCGCCGTACGCCGTCGCCACTTCGCTAAACTGGGTCGCAAGGATGCCGGCCAGCACCACCGATCCGCCCGGACGCACTCGGGCGAGGATGCGGTCGCGGTGGGCGATCAGCAGATCCGAAATCAGGTTGGCGCAGACGACGTCGAACTGGTCCCGCGTTCGTGCCGGAAGTTTGGTGACGTCGGCGAAATACGGACGCACCTCCGTTTCGACACCGTTCAAGGCCGCGTTTTCTGCAGTGATCCGCACACAGTCGAGGTCGAAATCAAAAGCCTCCACGCGCGCGTAGCCCAGCTTGGCGGCCGCGATGGCGAGGATTCCTGAGCCGGTGCCCATGTCCATCAGCGTGGGGGGATGGGCTGCCTTGCGCAGGGCGGCGACCTGCGTGAGGCAGAAATTCGTGGTGGCATGCTGACCGGTTCCGAAGCTCAGGCCCGGATCGAGTAGCACCACCTGCTGGTCGCGCCTGGCGGCGCGCCGGCTCCACGTGGGTTTCACCAGCAGCGAGGGGCCGATCTCGATTGGTTTGAAATGGCGTTTCCAAGACTCACTCCAGTCCTGCGGTGGCACGGTCCGGATGGAAACCCGCCCCGGCCGAAGTTCATGCCCTTTCGCACGCAGGGCGGCAATCGTCCGAGTCAGCAGCGCGCGGGTTTCGGCAACCTTGGATTGAGGCAGGGGCGCGTACACGCTGACTGTCGACACGCCCGTCGCGGCGTCGGTGTAAATGCCGGGCTGCTGGCTGAACTCGCCTTCCAGCACTTCCGACACCACGTCTTCATCCGCCGGCGCGGTGGAAATGCCGATCTGACGAAGCGGCACCGAGGCGGCTGTCTTGGATTTGGAACCAGCCTTGGGAGTGAAACGGGGGTTCACGGGAGATCGCGCCATGGAGTGAAATTCAGGAGTTGGACTTCGTTGCGGAGCGTGGCGCCCTTGGACACGCCGACGTCCACCCAGGTTGCGCCCGCGTAGTCGATTTCGACGTGTTCAAACCAGCGCAACGGCTGGCGCAAAAGGAGCGAAAGCAGTCCGCGGATCACGCCGCCATGACAGAACACGGCCACTGTGCGCCCGGCGGGACCGGACAGAATTTCCTGAAGCGAGGTGTTCAGGCGTCCCAGGAAGTGGTCGATCGATTCCGCGCCGGCGACTCGGTTTTCCTCGAGATGATGCAGCCAGTCGTAAGCGGACATGCCGAAGCGGCTTTCCACTTCGTTCCAGCCGAAGCCGGTCCAATCCCCGAAATCGATCTCGCGCAACCCAGGCAGGACGAGTGGCTCGCCGAGGAAATGGCGACGGAAGGGTTCGTAGGTGAGTGCGACTCGGCGCATTGGGCTGAGATAAATCGAGTCGAAGGACGTTCGCGCCAACCATGAGGCGAGGCGCTCGGCCTGCGCGTGGCCGGCCGGCGAGAGCTCCATGTCGATGCGACTGCCGCCGAAGATCCGGTGGTAACGCGTCTCCACTTCGCCGTGGCGGAGGAGGAACAGCCGAGTCGGAGCGCGGTTCATGATCCCGATTCAATCGCGGCGGCCTGCAGTTTCAGCAGCTCGGTCACGCCGGAGCGCGAGAGCCGCAGCAGCTCGGCGAGCTCGCTGTCGCTGAACGTCGTCTCCTCGCCTGCCGCCTGGATTTCGATGAACTGCCCGTTGCCGTTCATCACCACGTTCATGTCCACCGCGGCGTCCTTGTCTTCGAGGTAGTTCAGGTCAAGCAAGGGGCGTCCACCCACCACGCCGCAGCTGACGGCGGCGATCGGGGTGAGGGGATTCTCGGTGATCTTGCCCTCGGCCATCAGCTTGCGGATGGCGAGTCCGAGCGCCACGCAGGCGCCGGTGATGCTCGCAGTTCGGGTTCCACCGTCGGCTTGTAGCACGTCGCAGTCGATCCAGGCGGTCCGCGAGCCGAACTTCTCCAGATCGAGCACGGCCCGCAGCGAGCGGCCGATGAGGCGCTGGATTTCCTGCGAACGACCGTCGAGCTTGAGCTTCGAGATGTCGCGCGCCTTCCGGTCGAGCGTGGAATAGGGGAGCATGGAATACTCCGCAGTGATCCAGCCTCCGGTGACCTTTTGGTCCTTCATCCAGCGCGGTACCGACTCCTCGATGGTCACGCCGCAGATGACGCGGGTGTTGCCCCATTCGATCAACGTGGACCCGGCGGCGTGGGGAGCGATGTGGTTTTGAAAGCGGAGCGGACGCAGTTGGCCCGGAAGGCGGCCATCGGCGCGGGGAACGGAGGTGTCGGCACTCATGAAGCGCCAAGGCTAGGCCGTTGCTGCTGTGTGGCGCAATGCTCGGGCGGCACTTGTGTGGGATCCGTGGCTTGAGCAAGGTGGTTCCATGTGCGGCCGATACACGCTGGCCAAAGGCGAAGGAAAATGGGAATTCGCGCATCTGCGCGTCGAATGGAAGGGGCCTCGACGATTCAATATCGCCCCGTCCCAGTTCGCGCCCATCATCCGAATGGAACACGAAGCGCCGGTCGTCCGGATGCTTAGGTGGGGTTTGGTCCCGTCGTGGGCCAAGGATGCCGCTGGAGGTGCGCGCCTGGCAAATGCCCGCGGGGAGACCGTGGCGTCGAAGCCGTCCTTCCGTGCCGCCTTTCGCAGTCGCCGATGCGTCGTGCCGGCCGATGGCTACTACGAATGGCAGGCCCGCGGACGGGGCAAGCAACCCTGGCGGTTTGTCCGGCCTGATGGCGATTTCTTCCTCATGGCGGGTTTGTGGGAAACCTGGACTGATCCCGGAGGCTCCGAGTTGGAGACGTTTTCCCTGATCACCACCACGCCCAATTCTGTGGCGGCCGCGGTGCATGATCGCATGCCGGTCATTCTGGACGGCCCCGACGTGGATGTCTGGTTGATCGGAGGAACCGCACCCGAGGCGCTTCAAGCACTGATCCGGTCTTGCCCGGAAGATCGTTTGATGGCGTACCGCGTGGATGCCCGGGTGGGCAGCCCGTCGAACGACGATCCCGGCTGTATCGAACCCCTGACCGAGGTCGGGGTGACGGCGCGGCCGGCCTCAGGAAAAAAAGAATCCCCGGTCTCACGACAGGGGGAATTGTTCTAGAAAGCCTTCCAGGGGTTCAGAAGGGACTCACTTCTTCGCGCGAGTGTAGATGGTGGTCTCGGCCTTCTCGTTGTTGCGTTCCTTGTCGAAATTCTGCGCCAGGGTCCAGCTGTCCTCGCCGAGGACGTAAACCGAGGTGCGGTCGTCATCGACCGGATTGGTATCCGACTCGGATCCTCCGGCCTTGATATCGGTGAAGTGCGCCACGTGGAACGGTCCCGAGTTTTCGATCTTGAAGGTGCCCTCGGCATAGATGGCGAGTTCATCGTTACTCCGGAGAACCCGGAACTGGAATTTACCCTTCTTGATCTCGATGGTCTGCGTGTAGGCATTGCCATCCGAGCCGGTCTTCTTGGTCGTCCATTTGCCTTCAAGTTTCGCCGCGTCGTCGGCAAACGAGGCGAAGGCGGTGGCGGCGGTCAGCGAGGCGAGCAGGGTGAGGCGGGTGAGTGTTTTCATGAAGTGCAGCGGGGAATACGGGGTTCGGTGGGTAAGGATGCCTCAGACGCGAAAGGGTGCACGCCGAAAGAATGACCGGATTTGGCCATCGTCATTTGAGGGCGGCGGCACCGTTCGTCGGGGCCGGAATGCGCACCATCACTTCGTTCCGTCGCAGGAAGCCCGGCGTCCAGGGGGGATCGAAATACGCAAACTTCGGCCCATCCAGCGGGGTGACGGCGTGCGCAGACAGCCAGGTGTTCAATTGGGTGAAGGCGGCCCCTTCAGCCGTTTGTCTCGCGCCTCGGAAGCGCAGGACGGCAAACGTTCCCCCCGTCACTTCGCGCACCGTCACACGTTCGTTTTTTGGAGCGGGCGGTGCGGTGAGCGTTTCTGGCAGCACAAACGCCATGGATCGCTCCGACTGGTTGTCGGCGTTCAGGAAGACAGGCGTCGTCATGGCGATCTTCTGTCCGGCGGAGTTCTCGCGGGAAATGTACCGGAACAGACGCATGAAATCGTCGCCACCCATCGGTGTTTCCGCGAGGCGGAGAGTAGGATAGGCACGGAGTTCCACCGGGCCGTCGCGGCTCACCACGCGATACGGTGCGGTTTCGTACCCGGCTCGGGTGGCCTGGCAGCCGGTCACTGCAACGACGACCACGGCAGAAGCCGTCAGGACGAATAGGATGGCCACGCGAGACATGGTCGAGGGTACGCCAGTTCCGCAAGCCTGCAACCGCACCGTCCGGCGCTACTCCATCGAGTACCAGCTCATGCCCGCCGCCGGTACGGTCACCGGCAGAGTCACAAAGCCCTCCCGATCCACGGTCACGCGCCGGCTGCCTCTTTGTACATCGCGGATCCGTGCCGACTTCTGCAGTCCGGTATAGTGAACATTCACTCGCAAGGTGCGGGTAACCGGCGTGTTCAACGGGTTGTAAACCACGAGCAACCCCTTTTCCTTCAGGCGGGGGTTCACGTGCAGCATCCAGTCGAGATCCCGGGCGTCGGCGCGTCGGCCGTGGATGAGGTCGCTCTCCAGGATGTCGCGGTGCGTCTTGAACCACTGCACCTCGGCCCGGAGCATGTCACGTGTGGCGTCGGTGTCGAAGAGTCGCGGCCCGCGGTAGCACGCCTGCACGCCGAGTCCGAGATTACTCTCAATCATGCGGCGGTAGTGGTCGAGATGTTCGGACAGGGGCTCGATGGTCGCGGCCGCCCCGCCGCCTTGGTATTCGGTGAGCGGGACGAACATCCAGCCCATGCTCGGACGTTTCTCCCAGGTGCCGTCGTAAATGTTTTGGCGAGTGTGGATGAGCTGTTGTTCCCGTGGCAGGGACCAGTTTTCCTCGCGATAACCCATGCCGGTCTTGGTGGAGCCCGACAGGAAGTAGTGATCGGGCACGTTGAGGTAGAAGCCCTGTCCGCGGCACCATTTGTAGAAATCCGAAATTTCGCGCCATTGGTTCCACCGGGAATCCTCGAGCCCGTGATGGCCTGGGTGGTTGGTGCCGGCGCAGGGATCACCTGGGTACGAGCCGTCATGCTCCAAGAGAGTGAATCCGCTGTCGCGATGGAATTCGTACAGGCGGCGGAAGTAGTTGGTTCCCCACTGGCTTTCGAGGCAGGGCGAATTGCCAAACACGGGCTTCAATCCCGGGGGCATCACCACATCGTTGCCGCCTCCCACACTTCGGGAGGCGAGCAGGGAATAGCTGCCGATTTCGATACCCTTTCGGTGCGCGTACTCCGACCAGCGCTTCGCCTTGGCCAGCGTCTCGGGTGTTTCCCGCTCCAGGTCGAATCCGCTGCCAAAGCTCAGGATGAGCATTTCAAAGCCAACAGCTTCGCACTGATCGATGGCACGAAACACGGCCTCATCCTTGGAGGCGACGAGATGCAGCATCAGCGGGTTCTCAGTCGTCCAGGGGGCGATGATTTTGTAGAGGCGACGCAGGCTCAGGCCGCAGCGTTCGCGATCGGTGCTGTCATACGGAAGCACCCACACGCGAAAGGAATCAAAGGTGCCGCCGGCGGCGACCACCTGCGCGGGGCCGAGGTCGGGTCCCACATCGAGCAGGCAGGGGGTCTTGCGCTCGTAGTTGACCTGGGTTCGGAACTGCGGATCTGGAAGCCAGCGGAATGAACGGCGGTTGGCACCATCCGCCATCATCCCGCCGAAGGACATGTCCGACTCGACGTGGATGTTCGGAGGCGTGCGTCCTTCGCTGAGTTCATCGACTTCGGCGGTCCGCTCCACGGCTGCCAGCAAGTCGGAGGAGAAACGGTCCACGCGGATGGTGTGTCCGCTGCCGTTCGAAACGGTGATCCATTTGCTGTAGCAGGGAATGCCGTCGTAGAGCTCGTAGTGCACTGTGATCCGCACGCCCGCTAGGCTGGCGGCAGCGGCATCGGTCGGGGCGGCAAATTCGAGATTCAGACGGACCCCGGCCGGCGGCCAGGCGACGTCGGGGGCGTGATGCCGCACGCGTTTCCAGGCCATGCGTTCCTCCGGTGCCCCGGTGGTGTAGCCGGTGAAGCGGAAGGCGGCGGGATTGGCCTTCAGCGTGTTGATCCACTCGGGCCGCAGGAATGCGTAGTTCGGTTGTCCTTGCAGTCCACCCACCTCATAGGACCTGCCGTCGATTTCGACCAGCGCCTCCGGCTTCACGCCGCGCAGCAACGACTCGCCGGAAACCAGTTGATCGAGGGCCACGGTGGCGGCGTTGGGGGAGATTCTAAAAACGCGCCGTAGTAGGCCATTGTTGAGCTCAAGTTCCTGGACGTCGCTTCGAACCAGCAGGTGTGCGTGATACGTCGACGTATCGACCAGCCAGTCGGGGGCCCCGCGTGCCGGGGTGGCCAGCGCGGGAAACAGAACCAAGCAGGAAATGAGGAACCGGAGGGAAAGCAGGCGGATCATCGGGGTGGTGTCGGAATTTGACCCAAGAACGACTCCACCGCCGACCCTGCATTCGATCGACTTTGGAAAAACTCCTGAGGCAAGAGGTTCAGCGGTTCCCTGGAGCCGGTCGATCGGTGGTGTCGTGCAGTCCGTCCTTCAAGGCGTACAGCTCCGCCTTCAATTTCTTCACCAGGGCCGCCTGTTTGGGATCTGCGTAGATGCTGCGCAGTTGTTGGGGGTCGGTCTTCAAGTCGTAGAGTTCCCATTCGTCGGTCTTGTAGAAATGGACCAGCGTGTAGCGTTCGGTGCGGATGCCGTAGTGATGCGGCACACCGTGATCCGGGTCGTAGTAGTGGTAGTAAACACTGTGTCGCCAGTTGGAAGGCGTCTTACCGCGGAGTACGGGAACCAGCGAGCGCCCGTGGAGTCCGGCAGGTGTTTTCGCGCCGGCGATCTCCGCAAAGGTCTCCGCGTAGTCGATGTTTTGCACCATCGGTTGGAACCGGGTGCCTGGCTTGACTACGCCCGGCCAGGCGACGATCAGCGGCATGTGAATGGATTCCTCGTAGATCCAGCGCTTGTCGAACCAGCCGTGCTCGCCGTTGTAGAAGCCCTGGTCCGAGGCGTAGATCACGATCGTGTTCTGCTCGAGTCCCTGCGCGCGGAGTTCCTCCACGATGCGGCCGACGCTGTCGTCAACGCCCTTGATGCAGCGTAGGTAGTCCTTCATGTACTCCTGGTACTTCCAGCGCACGAGATCGCGGCCCTCGGGCGGCGCTTTGAGGAAAGCTTCATTTCGAGGACCAAAGGCGGCGGTCCATTCGGCGTGTTCCGCGTCGCTCATCCGGTCGAACTCCTCCCCCCCCTGGCCAGGCTTGAGCACCTTGAGATCGGCGGTTAGGCGCATGATGGACCCGATCTCCATCTTCTGGTTGTGTGCCGGCGAGGCGCGGCCCGAGTAATCGTCAAACAGGGTCTCCGGCTCGGGAATCTTCACGTCGGCGAGCCAGCGGTAATAGCGGGGGGGCGGCATCCAATTTCGATGGGGAGCCTTGTGATGGACCATCAGCATGAACGGCCGCGCCTTGTCGCGCTGCCGCAACCAGTCCACACCGAGATCGGTGATCAGGTCGGTGGCATATCCCGTGCGCTTCACACGTCCGTTGGGGCCGATGAACTCCGGATGCCAGTAGGTCCCCTGGCCGTCGAGCAAGCGCCAATAGTCGGTGGGCGCAGGCGTGGTCGAGAGGTGCCACTTACCGATGACCGCGGTCTGGTACCCCGCGTCACGAAGCGATTCGGGAAAAGTCCAGGTGCCGGGGCGGATGGGCGTGTTGAGGGTGAGAACGCCATTGGCATGGCTGTGAAGCCCGGTCAGCACTGCAGCGCGGCTCGGGGAACAGAGGGAATTCCCGCAAAAGCTGTTCACGAACAGTCCACCCCGCGCGGCGAGTCGGTCGATGTTGGGCGTGACCCCTTGCTGGCGACAAAAATCCGCCAATCGGCCGCCGTAGGCTCCAATCGTCTGCAATGAATGATCGTCGCTGAAGATGAAGACGATGTTGGGTCGAGCTGCGGGCGCCGCCATCAGGCCGGCAACTGAAACCAGGCAGCCGAGCAGCCCAATGAGGTGTCGCATGTGGGAGAAAATCCTGAGCACGGAGATTTGGTAGCAACCCCGGCGTGGTGAGGCAATGAGGCGATAAGAAAGTGCGGCTCCGGCTAGCTTTGAGAAGTTCCTCCGAGGGTTTTAGTCCTGGGAGACGTGTCTCCGTGTATGGTGACTGACTGGAGATTCAGAATTGGCCTGGTGAGGTTGCACTGGTGGCGGGTTGCCCTGCTTCTTTCGACCACGTTGGCCTTTTTGCTCAGCGAAACGAACGCGGCACCGCTTTCGGACCCGGCGGTGGACGCCTACAATATTCACCTGGGAACCCAAACCTTCGCGGGGCGGTACCAATTCACCACCAACACCCTGCTCGTTGAGACGGCTCAGGCGATCCAGACGATGGGAAGTGACGTTCTGAAATTCTACATGGGGCGTGCCTATGATGAGAAATACCGGATCACCCTCCGACCCTCGATCACGAGTCTGACGACACTCGCGCGGGACGAACCGTCGTGTCGGCGGGTTTTGGACATGCCGTTTCGCCACACCTTTGTCTGGGCCTACGCGTTTTCTCCCGGAGCGGATGCGTATTGGTTCGACGGGATGTCCGCCGTGGAGCGGCAAAAGGAGTACACCGAAATCTACTCGCTCACCACCCACCTGCTGACCACCTACAACCAAACCGGGCGCAGCTTTTATCTCGGCCACTGGGAGGGCGACTGGCATTTGCTGCCCGATTATTCGACGTCCCACAATCCCTCGGGGACGGCGCTTCAGGGCATGCGGGATTGGCTCAACACCCGTCAACAGGCGGTCGATGACGCCATGCGGACGATCCCGCACACCAACGTCGCGGTATACGGGTACACGGAGGTCAACCGGGTCCGGGATGCGATGCTCAATGGCGCGGGCAGCAATCAGCGGTTGGTCAATCAGGTGCTACCTGCCGTGACCAATCTGGATTACGTGTCTTGGTCCTCCTACGACGGTCAGGATCTTCCGGCGTCCGAGCTGACCCGGACCCTGAACTACATCGAGTCGCAGTGATCGACAAACAAGGCGGCAGTCATTCCAGGAAAGCGAGTGTTTGTCGGCGAGTACGGATGGGGTGGCAGTCTGTCCTCGACGGCGCAGGAGCCGCGGACCCGGGCCTTTGTCCGTAGCCTTCTAAACTGGGGCGCACCCTTCGCTTTGTTCTGGGAAATATACAACAACGAAGCAGGAAAGTCGTTCTGGTTGATTGATTCCTCGGGTCGCCGGACGCCTTGCTACGACTTTCATCAGCGCTTTGCCAATCGGGCTCGATTGGAGGTGGCAACGTTCCGACAAGATCAAGCAAGGGTTCCCAACGAAGCGGAATTCTCCGCGCTCATGGCGCTGGTGTTGAGCGCGGTCTTACCGGAGCCAGTCCCAGTAACCATCGTTAACGGGTTTGCGGTACAATCTGGAATTGATTCCGCGAGAGTGGAGGGCGTGGTGGAACAGGGGTTATATGGCGACGAAGCGGCGCGGGTCTGGCTGTACTGGGGACGTGTGGATGGCGACGTGAACCCAGCAGCCTGGGAACACTCGGTGGACTTGGGTGTGAACCAGCGGTTTGGCCCATCGACTGTTTCCGCCGCCCTTTCAGGTCTTGATTCCAAGGGCACCTACTTTTACCGACTCCAGGCCGTTCAGGCCGCCCGGGAGTCGTGGGCCAGCCACAGCGATTCGTTTCAAATGGGACGGTCGATTCCCTCAATACGTGCGACGATTGAAGGCGACGGTCGATTTGTGCTGCGGTGGGAGGACGGGGTTGGACCTCTTCCGGTTGGGCCACTTTGGCTCCAGTCGACGGATCGTGTGGAGCAACCAGTTCAGTGGATGACGTTGCTTTCAACCAACAGCACAGGACTCCCGGTTACCCTGGAAATCCCCGGCGCATCGTCGTTTGGACGTCGCTACTTCCGCGTATTGATCGGACCGTGACGCCGAGTCCTGCTCCCCTCCCACTGCCATTGCCCTCATCGAAGGCGCGGCAGTAGCGGGAACCGAAGTGAACGCCTCGTTGCCTGGAAGGCCAACTTTCGGTCGCAACGGCAACCTGGGGCGAGAGCCCCTTGGAATCACCCAACGACAAATTTCCTGCGCTGGAGGTGCGCCCCGATTCGGAGCGCCGGCATCCTGCCGGTGAGATCGATTCAATTTGGAACCCGGGAAAGCCGGAATCTAAACCACGAAGCCGCAATGGCACGCATCCACTTTGGCTCTTTGAACTTGGACCCACTCGAGCTGGAGCCCGGAGTCTTCATGCCCCGCGCATCCCGAGCCCCATCAGGGCGACATTGGTGGGAATCCAAAGGCTCGACGTGCCCTCCGTTGGCCGACCCGGCTAGCGTGTCGAACCTCCTGTCCTCGCGATCAACCCAGACCGATAGGGGCAGAAAGGGGGTGTGGACCGCTTTTTTCACAAGTTGGAGGCAGAGGTCACCTCTGAAGGGATTTGAATGTACACCGTATAGATCAGGCCCAAGACGCCCAACTTTGGTGTTCGCGATCGAATGCCCAACCTGAGACAACGAGGCCGCGGGAAAGTGCCGGGTCACCGTGGATCTACCTTCGTTTCCGCTCAAAATACGCCTTGGGGGATAAAGACAAGAGATCTTGTTTAACGGATATATCTGTGCTATTCGATATACCAGATATGGATGACTTCGTTGCCCGAACCCCGCAGCAGCTGGGCGCTATCCTTCGCGGCTATCGTGGCGAGCGGAAGCTGACTCAGCAGGCTGTCGGAACGGCTTGTGGCTTGCCGCAAGGAGCCATTTCTCAGATTGAATCGGACCCCACAACGACCAGCCTCTCCCGGATCTATCGGATTCTGGCGGCTTTGGACGTGGAGCTGGTCATCCGCCCTCGAAAGTCCGGTGACCGGAGAACGGAGTGGTGACCCATGGCACGCGCCCGTCAATCCAGAGCCCTGTCCGTTTGGATGAATGGCGAACGGGTGGGTCTGTGGCGTACCCCGACTCAGGGTCGCCACGAGTTCGTCTATTCCGACACGTGGCTGTCGTCGCCGGTCGCCCGCCCTCTATCGCTTTCGCTGCCGCTGCGTCCATCGAACGAGCCGTACCGTCACGGCGTCGAATCCTTCTTTGAGAATCTTCTGCCCGACAACCGCGCCATCCGGGAACGAATCCAGCGCCGGTTCCGCACGTCGACGGTCAACGCCTTCGACCTGCTTCAGGCCATCGGACGCGATTGCGTTGGGGCCTTGCAACTCCTGCCGGAAGACGCCATCTCGGGTCCGATTCGCACGATTACCGGAGAACGACTCAACAAGACTCAGGTGGCCGCGTTGTTGACCGACTCCCTGGATGCCCAGAGCGGCCGCGGCGACGACTTCAAGGATCACTTCCGCATCAGCCTCGCCGGAGTGCAGGAAAAGACGGCACTTCTTTGGCATGACAAAGCCTGGCATCGGCCTACGGGGGCGACACCGACCACACACATCTTCAAACTGCCCATCGGCGCGGGCCCGCAAGGCATCGATCTGTCCACCTCGGTCGAGAATGAATGGCTTTGCGGAAAGGTTCTACAAGCCTACGGCGTTCCGACGGCAGAATCTCGAATCGAGCGCTTCGGCGACTTCAAAGTCCTGGTCGTCGAGCGTTTCGACCGCAGGTTGTCGGCAGACGAGTCCTGGTGGCTCCGACTGCCGCAGGAAGACCTTTGCCAGGCGACAGCCACTCCGCCGGGCCTCAAATACGAGACGGACGGCGGTCCCGGGATTCTCAAGATCATGGAGCTGTTGCGCGGATCGGATCGCGCTGAGGCAGACCGGAGGGATTTCCTGCGCACCCAGGTGATCTTCTGGCTCTTGGCCGCCGTGGACGGCCACGCCAAGAATTTCAGCATCTTTCTGCTGCCGCGCGGAGCCTACCAGCTTACCCCACGCTACGACGTGCTCTCGGCCCATCCGGTGATTGGTCCTGGTCGAGGCAAGCTGTCGGCTCAGAAGGTCACGATGGCCATGGCCGTCCTCGGGAAAAACCGGCACTACCGGCATGGGGAGATCCAGCCGCGTCATTGGATCGAGACGGCTAAACGTTGTGGGTTCAGCGGCATGATGCAGATTCTTGCAGAAATTGTCGACCAGACCCCCAAGGCTCTGGCGAGTGCGGCCGATCGTGTCCGGAAGGCATTCCCGGAACCGTTGGCGGCGTCTATTCTGAAGGGCGTGGCGGCGCACGTTGAACACTTGCGTCGAGGGCTCACTGAAACCGGCGCGCGCGGCTGAAAGTTCGGAAGGATCCTGAGGTCGTGGAAACGGGTGAATTGCAGGGCGCGAGCAATCCCAATGAAGGGCCAGTGTGGATGCGAAGTTCCACTTGGGAAGTGTTGTTACAACGTTATTGAAACTGCGAACAAGATGTCTGTAGTTGGTTCCTCTAAAAATAGAGCGTGAAGCGTTAACTTTTTTAACCGCCCCATGAAAGCGTTCGACATTACTCGGATCCTAGGTGCAGCAGAACTCCTTTGTGTGTTCGCTAGTGCGATGGATTTTCAGAATCTTGAATTTGAAGATGGTATTCCTTCTGGATTGCACGATGTGGTCGTCGAGGGAGTTCATGTCCAGACCGGGGATGCAGGAAAAATGTTTCCTGGCTGGCAGGTAAAATACGACGGTGTTGTAAGCTCAAGTATATACTATGACAACGGTCCTGTAAGTGCGGGGATGACACTAATCTACAATGTTCCAGGCTCTCAGACCTTTTACGGACGGTACTCGCTGGGTGTCTCGGCAACGTTGAACTTCCCAGATCAGGACCCAGGTGGGAGGCTAATGAGTATTTCTCAGACTGGAATTGTGCCAAAGGATGCAGTTGGACTTACCTACAATTCGACTGATCTTCGGATTAAAGTGCTTGTCAACGGAGAGCTTGTCCCAGCAAGAGAGGGGTTTGCAGATTTAAGAAAATACGCGGGCAGCGAAGTATCGTTAGAGTTTGATTTTCAGCCGAGTTATATCGGTCGCTTTGACCTAGTTAAATTTACTTCGGTTCCTGAGCCGTCTACGCTCGCATTG
>JANXMD010000038.1 GCA_025354845.1 Verrucomicrobiota bacterium
ATGATGCGTGCCCTGGACGATGCCAAACACAAACTGCCCAGGCGCGCGCGGCTGCACGCGGCATTCAGCCGCCCATCGAAGGGTACGCTTGACCGCTTTGAGCACGTCTTCCTTCGACGCCGTGTGCGGCGGGCATTCGTCAAAGACCATGGCAATGTCCGATCCCAGCCAACGCTGGATTTCCATGCTCTCCTTGGGCCCGAGAAAAATGAGCGAGCCGTCCAGATGGCTGCGGAACTCGACGCCGTGCTCCTTCACCTTGCGGATCTTGCCGAGGCTGAAAACCTGGAAGCCGCCGGAATCGGTCAGGATCGGACCGGTCCAATTCATGAACCGGTGAAGTCCTCCCGCCTTCTCGATAATCTCGCGTCCGGGCCGAATGTTCAGGTGGTAGGTGTTGCCAAGGAGGATCTGGGTACCCATTTCCTTGAGCTCGCGACCATCCAGCGCCTTCACGCTGGCCTGCGTGCCCACCGGCATGAACACCGGGGTTTCAATCACGCCGCGCGTGGTGGTCAGCCTCCCGAGCCGTGCCCGGGAGGAGGGATCCTTCTTCAACAATTCGAACATCGGAGGAAAAGCCTCCCACACTCCGCCCCCGGCGGGCAATGCGCCGGAATCCAGGTCGGAAAACAAACACCGCCGTCCGGAAGCCGGACGGCGGTGCTCGAGTCGGGGTCGAAAACGACCGAAGAACTTACTGGTCGTTGCGGATCGTCGTGTTGCGGGACATCCACTTCGCATCCACAATCGAGTCCTTCGCAGGAATGTTCAGTGCCGCACCGGCGTTCACGTAACGAGCAGGCTGCTTGATGGTCTTGCCCACCCACTTGTGAATTTCGGCGTGGCCGTCGGCGAACGAGAATCCACAGGCACCGTTGTGCGTGGAGGCCGGCATGTCGATGATGTTGCCGCTGCTTGCACCCTCCTCAATCATCGCGACGGCGAACGCCGCGTCGTTGATGGAATCAGGGTGCTCGTCGACAAACACAAAGGTGTTTGAGGGGCGCACGATGTCGCCATCCTTGGAGTACAGGCGGTACGTGGTCGGAGACGTGCCACCGGGGAGCCAGCCACCGAAATCGAACACCTGGCTCATCGAGATCGAACGGATGCGCGGCGTGCCGGCGTAGTTCTTGATCTTACCATTGGCCGACTGGTCGGCAGGGCACTTGTAGATCGACAAGCTCTGTCCGCCGTACTTGTACAGCGGGCCGTTGGTAATCACGTTGATGTTCGTGTTGTTGCGATTGTTGTAATCGCTGATGTCCCCATCCACCCAAACCGGACGACCCGGTACGTTCAGGGAGGCGACCAATCGGTCGTTGAAGTCGCCGGAGTACAGTTTCCAACCGAGCATCAGCTGCCGGTTGTTGTTCATGCAGTTGATGCCCTGCGCCTTGGTCTTCGCCTTGGCGAGAGCCGGGAGGAGCATGCCGGCGAGGATCGCGATGATCGCGATCACCACCAGAAGCTCAATCAGGGTGAAGGCTCGGCGAAGCCCACCAACGGATCGAATGGAGGTATTCATGTGTTAAAGCGTGGATTCTTGAAACTGGAACTGTGTGTGACACTACCCAAACAGCTGACCGCGGTCAACCCCTCCCTCGAACTTATGGAAGGGCGAGCCGATTGGGGCTGCCTTGATCCACCAAACCAAGGAGCCGATCCACTTCGGAACGGGGCGGACGCTCTGGTTATCCGAATGCGGATCGCTCGTCAAACGATTCGAAGTCGGACACCCAAGGATCGGAGTGACGATCGAGTGACCGGCGGAAGCTGGGACCGGTTTCAAGGAATCCAGACTTGGAGGTTAGCCTTGCAGTGGAAGCCAAGGACCTCCCTACCCTGTGGGTCTTGAGACTGTATCCCCATCGGGTTCGTGCTGCGGAAATGCTCACGCTTTGCTGTTCGATTTGGGCGTTCAGCTTTCCCTCGATGAAGGCGCTCGGCCTGCTGGCGATGCGCGATGCGCCCGGATGGACGTCGCTGGCCTTCTCCACGGCGTCGATTGCCGTGAGATTCTGGGCCGCGGCGGCGCTCCTAGCGGTGTGGACCAGTCGCGATCTCGCTCGCCTGACCCACCTGGAATGCCTCCAGGGATTCGGAATCGGGATGTTCGGCTCCCTGGGGTTGATCCTACAGATGGACGGAATGGCCTACACCTCCGCGTCCACCTCCGCCTTTCTCACGCAGGGGTACTGCATCTGGATTCCGCTTTGGTTCTGCTTCCGGGCGCGTCGGCTGCCGGCATTTGCCGAGTGGTTCAGTGCGGTGCTGGTGCTCGGCGGCGCGATGATACTCGCCGGCGTCAACACCAAGACGCTGCACCTCGGGCGAGGGGAATGGGAGAACCTGCTGGGCTCGGTGTTGTTCGCTGGACAGATCCTAATCCTCGATCATCCGCGATTCGGCGCCAATGAAGTCCGCAGGTTCAGCTGGGTCATGTTCTCCACCATCGCCGTGGTCTGCACGCTGCTGGTCGCCATCGCCCCGGGACGCGGCCCCCTCACGGAGCTCGGCAAGACACTGAGTTCACCCACCGCGCTGGGGTTGTCCGCCGTGCTGATCGTCCCGTGCACGTTGCTGACCTTCTTGTGGGCCAACCGCTGGCAACGCGAAGTCCCAGCGGCTGACGCCAGTCTGCTCTACTGCACCGAACCGGTGTTCACCAGCCTTGTGACGTGGTTTGTCCCTGGATGGCTGTCCGCGAGCTCGGCAATTTCGTATCCGAACGAACACCTGACCGGAAACCTGGTGCTTGGCGGCGGCATGATTCTGGGCGCGAATCTGTGGCTGCAGTGGCGCAACCGGCGGCGGACCGCCGGCTGAACGCCACCTCCATTGGCCCCGCGCCGGACTCAGTCTTTGGCACCGAAGTCCGTCGGCTTGTCGCCGAGCTTCAGTTCTTTGATCCAGATGTTTCGGTAGCGGACGTCGTGGCCCTCGCACTGGAGCTTCAAGCCTCCGGGAATGTCGGTGATTCCCTTGCCACCATCGTTTCCGCCGTCGATACCGGAATTCGGCCCCCCCCAGACCTGCGAAATCTTCTGGTTCACGTTAACCTTCACCCCGTTGAAGTACATGGTGACCTGCGCCGGCTCAACCTTCTTACCGTCCATGAAGCGGGCCGCGCGGAACTGAAAGTCGTAGGCGTTCCACTTGCCCAGGCCCTGATACTGTTCGTACGGCGACGGCGTTTCATTGATCACGGCGCCCATGCCGTGCGGCGTCTTATCGCCATCCATGATCTGGATTTCGTAGCGATTCTGGAGGTACACGCCGCTGTTGCCCCCCTTGTTGTTGACCAGGAACTCCACGTGCAGACGGAAATCACGGTACGCCTTTTTGGTGACGATGTCGGCGGCTCCGTATTTGCCACCCGCGGCGGCGGGATCATCGGTCATGATGACCGTCCCCTTGTCGACAGGATCCTCGACGACCTTCCACTTGATCGGCATGGAGGACGAGAAGCGCGGTCCCTGCCAGTAGGTCCACTTCGTGTCGAGCATCTTGCGGCTGCCATCGAGGATCACTTCGGCGCCGCGCACGGGCTTGGCGCCGACGCCAACTCCCGCCAACAGGGCGCCGGCGGCGAGTGGTAAGGACAGGACGGCGATCGCGGATTGAAACAAGCGGGAAGAAAACATGGGAATGGAAGTGCGCTTCAGGCGTTGAGGTCGTGCGGCGTGATGCGGCAAGGGAATCACGTCGGGCCGGAGTGAAAAGCACGAAATGGTGCGAAGAGTGCACCGAGCGGTGGATCGGAAAAAGAAAACGACCGGCC
>JANXMD010000380.1 GCA_025354845.1 Verrucomicrobiota bacterium
CGCCAAGATGGTAGCGCGAGGCTCCCGCCGAGCGAGGTGCGTAGACGGCGGATGGGACGCCCCGGGGCGAAACGGAACCCGTCCGTCCACCCGGCTCATCAGGAGATTCGCCCTACCGATCGAACAACCAACTCTAAAACAAAAACGCCCGCCGGTGAGGGCGGGCGTTGTTTTGACAGATTTTGATACCGAAGGTCAGGTCAGCGGCCCGCGCCCAATCGGCTCACGGTATCGAAGGCTTCCTTCGCCTTCGGATCTTCGAGTCCCAAGGATCGCAGTTCGCCGGCCACGGACTTTAGCAGTCCGCGAAACGTTTCCTGCTGATCCGGGGTGGTTGCCGCTTCGTTGGCCTTCACCAGTGCTCCGACCACGGCATCGTAGTCCTTCTTCGCCATCGCCGCCGCGACGTCCGAGCTGCCGGGTGCGATGGGGGCCGCCGCGGTTGGTTCGGGGGCGGCGGCCTTTTTGCATCCGACCAGCGGGGCCGCTCCGAGGAGCAGACCCAGAATGGCCGTGCAGCAGAACCGTGTTTTTGGGGAACGCATGGAGGAGGAGGCGATCAGGAATCAGCGATACTCTGGTCCGCAATAGAGCTCATTCGGACGCGATTTGTCGTTCTTTGCGATCCGCATGTATTCCTTCCACTTCACAAAGGTCGCTGTGCCGCCGAAGCGACCGAGCATCGCGCCACCTCCCAGATCCTTCTGGTTGCTGGTGTAGGCGCCCGAACCGGCATGACGCTGCGACACACCCTCGGCGCCGTCATTGGGATTGTTGCTGGCGTCGTTGAAGAGGAAGCCGTTGGTCTCGTCCTGTTCCCACATCTGGATGTCGGTGGCGAGGAAGTCGCTGATCTTGTAGGTACGACCGAGGTCGCCCACGTTCGCGCCCTTGTCCGGATAGCCGGCGACAGTGCCGTTCCAGCAGTAGGAGGTCACCTTGACTGGCCGCGCCAGCCACCAGGCCTTCCACTTGCCGAGCCCGCGGGTCGCGATGTCCTTCGGGCAATACATCACGTTGACGGTGCTCAGGAAGGGACCCAGATTGCCAATCTTGAAGAACTGGACCTGGTTGGAGTACTCCTTCGATCCGAGGTCCTTGCCGGCGGCGGAAGCTGCGGTAGCGGGTCCGCCTGGGATGCGGTTGTTATTCTTCGTGGCATAGGCCCAACCGTCAAATCCCGTCAGGTCCGAACCCCAGGTTGGGTGGGCGTTGTAGTCCCGGTTATCCGTGGAATACATGTGATTGGACAACAGGATCTGCTTCACATTGTTGATGTCCAATGTGAGCTGAGCGCGATCCTTGGCGCGGCCCAAGGCGGGCAGCAGCATGCCGGCGAGAATCGCGATGATCGCGATCACGACGAGGAGCTCAATCAGGGTGAATGCCGAGAGTTTCGGCGAAGTCGTTTTGTAGGTTTGGGTGCGAATCATACGGCCGGGACTCCTAGGCATCCATGCGGATGCCGGTACGTGGTGCGGGCTGATTTCCGCACGTTATGGGTGGGGAAGGTGAAGTCAATGGTGGATTTTCTCTTGGCCGGAGATCCGAAAAACCCGCCGGTCCTTCGTATCCCGTCTCGACCTGAAACGGATTCCCGGCGTCCAATCGAGCCGGAATTCCCATGCGCCCCGGTTTTCGTCGATTGACCCTGCTCCTCGCCGCGTTGGTTGCGATAGCGGGTTGGGCGTTGTTCCGCCGGCCTCCTTCCCGGTCGCTGACCCCCGCTTCGGGAAGTCCGTCCGCCGAGGCAGAACGTCGACTGGATGAGGCGGCCCGGAATTATCTCGAGTTGGAGGCCCGTGAACAGTCCGCCGATGCGCAGTTCTGGGGCTCCGAGCTCGACGCCGAGGTGCATGAGGACGAGGTCAACCGTCTCTGGGACGCGCTCAACGCCACGTCCAATGCCTGGCCCGTTCTGAAGGCCACGCCGCTGGGGCGAATTCAGCTTCCACTGCTGCATCCCGCCGGAATTCTGCCGCAGGGGATTGAACGATTCCGCGGCGCCGCGTCTCCCGGGGGGAGTGTGTTGAGTCCGGCCGACTGGCTCCGTTTATTGGAACGTTGGGAGTCCGACGGATGGTCGTTGGGGCGTACGCAGTGGAGGTTGATCCGGCATTCCCCGGCAACGGCAACGGCCCAGGCGAAGTCGGTGGTGTCCGTCACGCTGCCGTTGCAACGGGTGCGCTCCGGAGACTCCGAGCGCGCGTGGCTGACAGTCACCGCCACGGTGCAGTGGAAGGCGCCGACGGCTGGATCTGTGCCGACGCCGGAGTCCGTTCGTGTGGAGACAATGGAACTTCTCAATCGGACGGGACCTCCTGGGTTCACGCCCTGGCTCGAAGCCATCATTCCGGCGGGCCTTCGCGAATTCATGGATCCCCTCGTGGTGGCGGACTTCGACGGGGATGGATATCTGGAGCCGGCGATGATCGGTGCCAATCGTGTGTGGTGGAATCGGCCAGGTGCGGCGGGACGACGTGAGTTTCTATCCGATTCGTTGGCCCAATTGCCGCCGGACCCGGTGGTGGCGGCGAGTCGTGCCGATGTCGATGGCGATGGATTTGCGGATCTCGTGGTGGCGAGTCACCGAGGCTTGGAATTTCTCCGCGGCACGCCCGAGGGCCGGCCGGCGGGGACGCTGCAACGGGGCTGGGCGGCACCTGAACCGTTGAAGCATCCGCAGGCGATGGCGATCGGGGATGTGGACGGTGACGGGGACCTCGATGTGTGGATCTGCCAGTACAAGATTCCGTATCAGGGAGGTCAGTTTCCGACGCCGTTTCACGACGCGCGCGACGGGTTTCCCGCGACGCTGTTGATCAATGATGGTCACGGTGGATTCGTGGATGGCACCGAGGCGGCGGGCCTGGGGGCTCTGCGTCGTCGTCGCGCATACAGCGCCTCGTTCATTGATCTCAATCAGGACGGACATCCTGATCTGGTGCAGGTCAGCGACTTCGCCGGACTGGATGTCTGGCTCAACGACGGGCACGGCCACTTCCGCTGTGTGAGCGAGGGTTGGGGCGCGGCGCGGCGGGGATTTGGCATGGCGCATGTGATTGCTGATCTCAACGCGGATGGCCGAGCCGATCTGCTGATGCTGGGCATGGATTCCCCGGTGGCGGAGCGCATGGAGGCGGGCGGTTGGAATCGGACCGACCTTCCCGAGCCCGCGCGCTTTCGGGCGGCGATGACGTTCGGGAACCGGCTGTTCTTGGGAACCGCGGGTGAGTCGGGACTGAGCCCGGCGCCGGAGCCGATGGGCCGCAATCTCGCTCGGACCGGATGGAGCTGGGGAGCGGCGGTTGCCGACTTTGACAATGACCGGCGGCTCGATCTGGCGGTTGCGGCGGGCCATGAGACGCGTCCCAGCACTCGCGATTACGATCGTCAATTCTGGCGGCACGATCTGTACGTCGCGGGATCCACCAACGATTCCGCGGCAGAGCTGTATTTTCGCACTGCGACCGGCCGACGTCGCGCCGATGGGGCGAGCTACGGAGGCTGGCAGCAGTCGCAACTGCGGCTGAATCTTGGCGATGCCGACTTTGCGGAAGTGGCGTGGTTGTTCGGGGTCGCCGTGCCCGACGATGGTCGAAATCTGGTGGCTGAGGATCTCGACGGCGATGGTCGAATGGATCTGATCCTTACCACGTTCGCCGCCTGGCCCGCCCGCAAGCAGCGGTTGCTGGTGTTTCACAACGAGCTCGAGCGCGGTGCCAACGCGCATTGGATTGGCTTCCGCCTGGATGGACACGGACGCTCGCCCGTGGGTGCGCGGGTGGAACTCACGGACACCGTCGGAAAACAAACGCGTTGGATTCTGACCGGCGATGCCTTTCGCAGTCAGTCCTCGGGACGCGCCCATTTCGGTCTCGGTTCGGCCCGACCGGTGGAGGCGCGGATCGTCTGGCCGAATGGCACCGTCACCCGCCTCGCACGCCCGGCGACCGACACGTGGCACGTGGTGGATCCCGCTCCATGACTCCTGCACGGCGCCGCGGTCTGATGCTCTGGCTCGCGGTTGGGCTTGTGGCGGCCGCAGGCTGGGTGGCTTTCCAAGACGCTCAACACCAGTCTCAGCAACTCGCCTCCCCCAAATCCTCGGAAGGGGCGTCGCCGTTGGCCCGGTTGGAGCGCGAATTGCAGCGAGTGGATGAGACCGTCTGGTCCAAGGAGTTTTTGGCCCAGGAATGCGGTCGGACGATTGAACGCTTTTGGGATCGATTTAATGCCACCTCGGCAGCGGCTCGATGGGAACTTCTCCGCGAGTGGATTCCCTCGGAGCTGAGCGTGGGCGAACTCGACGCGAAGGAAATGCTGACGCATGGCCTTTCGCGACGCGCGTCGAGTCGCTCGCTCCGACTCACTGCGGACGCGTGGCGGGATCGTCTACGGGACTTGGAGCGCGACGGATTCGAGGTGAGCGAGGTGGAGTTTCGGCATCGCGCCTTCGATGTGGATGCCGCCGGGCGACCCGACAAGAGCACCTGGATGGTGCGGTTGGATGTGGCGAATCCAACCCGATCGGAACGTTCGACACTCTCGGGTGAGGTCCGAGTGACTTGGGGCACTCGTGATGCGGCAACCGGACTATGGCCGGTGAAGGCGGTGGACGCGTCTGGGCTGGTGCTGGTGTCTCGGGCCGGCGCGCCGCCGTTTGCGATGGTGCTTTCCGAGGAAATCGAGCCGGCGCCGAAGTCTGGTGCCATCGATCCGGTGCTGGTTCAGGATATCGACGGGGACGGGATCCCGGAAATCGTGCTGCCGGCGGTGAATCGGGTCTATCGCCGCACCGCCACCGGTGGGTTTCGCTCGGAGCCCTTGTTCTCGGCGTTGCCCGCCGAACTGCTCTCGGCGGTATTGACCGATTATGATGCGGATGGAGTGGTCGATCTTCTCGCCGCAGATTCGAAGGGCGTGTGGTGGTGGCGTGGCATCGTGGGAGGCCGCTTCGAAGAAACACCGCGACGCCTATGGCTGGCGCCCTTGCCGCTGATCAATCCCTCAGTGCTTTCCGTGGCGGACGTGGACGGGGACGGACGTCCCGATTTGTTTCTTGGCCAGTATCGCGTTCCCACGATCGGGCAAATTCTCAACCCCAGCTTCCACGACGCCCACGACGGTCATCCGGCGTACCTCCTCCATCATGAGATCGATGGAACGCTGCGCGACATCACGGACGCTGCGGGCCTATCGCCACGGCGGTATCGCCGCGTGTACAGCGCGGTGTTCGGTGACTTCCTTGGCGCCGGTCGGGCGGATCTCGCGTTGGTGAGTGACTTTGCGGGACTCGATCTGTTTCAGAACGATGGGACCGGACGTTTCGCCGACGTGACCGTCGCCGCGTTGCCCGACGCCAAGGCCTTCGGCATGGGAACGGCCGTCACCGACTTCAACCGCGATGGCCGAATCGACCTCGTGATGGTGGGCATGAACTCCGCCACGGTGGACCGGTTGGACCATTCCGGCTTGCGGCGACCCGACGATCCGACGGATCCCAGAATGCGATCACGGATGACGGCCGGTAACCGGCTGTATTTCGGCCGGGCTGGCGGCGGGGGCTTCGATGCCGCGCCGCACGCCGCGGACGTGGCCCGGTCCGGATGGTCGTGGGGCTGCGCGGCGCAGGATTTCGACAATGATGGCTGGCCGGATCTGTACGTGGTGAACGGGCAGGAAAGCGGCAGGACGGTTCGCGACTACGAATCCGAGTTCTGGCTCCACGACCTGTTCATCGATCGTACCGTCGAGGATCGCACCGCCACGTCGTATTTCCTCCGCAAGCACGCGGCCACCCGCGGCGACGGGTGGTCGTACGGCGGCTACGAACGGAATCGGCTCTACCTCAACCGTGGTGAGGCCGGGTTCGTCGAGGTGGGCAACCCGTTCGGCGTGGCCTTCCCTGAGGATTGTCGCAATGCCGTGTCGGCGGACCTCGATGGCGATGGTCGCATGGATTTGGTCATCACCACGCTCGAGGTGACGCCGGCGCGGCGTCAGACCCTTCGCGTGCTGCGCAACCAGCTGCCGGATCCGGGACATTGGATCGGATTTCAACTGATCCGGACGCCGGGCGGCATGCCGATCGAAGGCGTGAAGATTCGACTCCAGGCCGGAGGCCGCTCCACCGTTCATCAATATGTAACGGGGGACTCGTTCCGCAGCCAGTCTCCGGCGGCGTTGCACTTTGGGCTCGGTGCGGAATCGGGAGTCGAGTCGGTCACTGTCGAATGGCCGAATCATGTGACCGAGACATTCGCTAGTCCCGCCGTCGATCAATGGAATCGCGTCCGGGCGCCGAGGCTCCGGTGAGTTCACGCCTATTTTGGTCTGGCAAACCCGGCTGACTGTTCGGTAAGAACCACTCAGTTGCTTCTTGCCAATTTCTCCAGCCTTTCGCAATGATCCTGGTGTTCCCAACGATTCCAACCATGAACCCCATTTTTTCCCGCGCCCGGAAACAGTCCGGTTTCACCCTGATTGAGCTGCTGGTGGTGATTGCGATCATCGCCATTCTCGCCGGCATGCTCCTGCCTGCGCTGGCTAAATCAAAATCCAAGGCCCAGGGCATTCAGTGTGTGAGCAACAACAAGCAACTGCTGCTCGCCTGGCATCTCTACGCCGGCGACTATAACGATGCCTGTGCGAACAATTTCACCATTCCCGACACCGAGAGTGCGATCACGACCAAGACCTTCAATAACTGGGTCAACAACGTGATGACCTGGGACACCTCTGGAATCGACGGCCAAAGCGTGACCAACAAGGATTGGGTATATAACGGTATCCTGGGCAAGTATTCCGGAAATGCGCTGGGCATCTACAAGTGTCCGTCGGACACCGCCCTCAGCCCTGCCCAGCGCGCCAAGGGATGGACGTCCCGCCTGCGCAGCAACTCGATGAACGCATTGTTCGGCCGCTCGGACAACCTGTCCTCGTCTGCCACCGGTAAGAGCTGGTATGCGGGCGGCGCCTATCGCCAGTTCCTGAAGACCGCGGATGTGCCGGCGCCCTCGAATACCTGGCTGACCGTCGATGAGCACCCTGACTCCGTCAACGACGCCTTCTTCGTCGTCGACATCGCGGCCACCCAGTGGGGCGATCTCCCGGCTTCCTATCACAACGGCGCCTGCGGTTTCTCCTTCGCGGACGGCCATGCAGAGGTGCACAAGTGGACCAGCGCGACGTCCAAGTATCCCGTGAAGTACTCGTTCAACACCCGCGCATTCGATGGCGCCGGGAAGAACGACTTTGCCTGGTACCGCGATCACACCGGCTACGTTCTGTATCGCTGAGCGACAGTCGGGCCGATTTGGATCGGCAGCAAAAACCCCGCGGACGGTTCCGCGGGGTTTTCTGTTTTTGGCCTGGGTCCGGAGCGCCTCGGGCTGGATCAGCCGACGAAGCGGCGGCCCACGATGATGGCGTTGTGACCCCCGAAGCCGAAGGAGTTGTTGGTGAAGATGTCGATCTTCCGCTCCTGCGGGGTGTGGGGGACGAAGTTCAGGTCGCAGCCCGGATCCGGGTTGTCGAGGTTCAGCGTCGGCGGCGCCACCTGGGCCTCGACCGCCTTGCAGCAGATCGCCATCTCGATGGCACCGGCGGCGCCGAGCATGTGGCCGGTGGCGCCCTTGGTGGAGCTGGCGGCGAGGGAGCGGCTGTGGTCGCCGAAGACGTTCTTGATCATCTTCGTCTCGCACACGTCGCCAACCGGGGTGCTGGTGGCGTGGCAGTTGATGTAATCCACCTGCTCGGGGTTAACCCCCGCGTGGCGCAGGGCCATGCGCATGGCGCGGGCGGCACCTTCACCCTCGGGATCGGGAGCGGTCATGTGATTGGCGTCGGCGGTGTTGCCGTAGCCGAGCACTTCGCAATAGATCCGCGCGCCGCGGCGCTTGGCGTGCTCGAGTTCCTCCAGCACGAGGACGGCGGCGCCTTCACCCATTACGAACCCGTCGCGGTCGCGATCAAACGGACGCGAAGACTTCTTGGGTTCGGCGTTACGTGTGCTCATCGCCTTCATGG
>JANXMD010000386.1 GCA_025354845.1 Verrucomicrobiota bacterium
GCCCTGCTCCAGAAATTGGGTGTAAAGACGATCCTGAGCGTGGACGGTGCAGCGCCCGATGTGGAACGCGCCACGAAGTTTGGTCTGCACTACGTCCATATTCCCTTTGGCTACGACGGCATCCCCGCCACAAACGCGGTCCAACTGGTTCGTGCCGCGCAAGTCCTCACGGGGCCGGTATACGTCCACTGCCATCACGGCAAACACCGCGGTCCCGCAGCCGTGGCCGTGATGTGCGAAGGGGTGGCCGGATGGGATGCCGCTCTGGCCGAGCGTTGGATGAAGCTCGCCGGCACGGCCACCAACTACGCCGGCCTCTACAAGTCAGCCACCGCCTTTCAAGCCCCGACGCCCGAGGCGCTCGCCGCCGTGTCCACCAATTTCCCTGCGCGCGTCGCCGTGGCGCCGCTGGCCGGTATCATGGTGCAAATCGACCATCGCTGGGACGAATTGAAGTCCGCCCAGAAGCTGGAATTCCCGACGCCGGCCGCCCCCACGTCGGTACAGCTTCAGGAATTGTTCCATGAAGCCCATCGCACCGGAGTGGGCACCGGGCGTGGTGAGCGCTTCGAAACGACTCTCCGATCTGCGGACTCGCTTGCCGAGGCCCTCACTCGCGAACTCGACGCCTTGGACCAACAGAAGTCGGTGGATCGGCTCACCGCTGCCACCGAAGCGTTCCGCGCCGTGGGCAAATCATGCTCCGCCTGCCACCGAAACTTCCGCGATTGATTTCACCGCAGCCCGAAAACGCCCCGGATTCCATCGGTATACCGCAGATCGCTATCTTTCGCTTGCCCGCCAGTCGATCCTGCATTTCTAATCGCCGCCCACAGCCCATCTAATTTTAATCCGGGCTGCAACCCATCGCTCCCTAGCAATCCATGAAGACATCTGTCCGTTTTGCCGCGTCGGTGCTGATCGCCGGCGTTTCCGTCGCGGTTGTGGCCACCCAGGCCGCCCCGAAGGCCCAGTACACCACCGAGGAGGTCATGAAGACCCTGCACAAGGGCAAGGACTCCATCGGCAAGCACGTCATGGACGGCAACGGCACCAAGGAAGAGATCAAGAAGCTGCTCGAGTACTACCCCTCGCTGCTGTTGAACGATCCCGAGAAGGGGGACAAGGCCGAGTGGAAGAAGCGGGTCACCGCACTGCTCGCCGCCACCAAGGCGCTCGACAAGGGCGCTCCCGGCGCGCTCGACCAGTTCAAGGAAGCCGTGAACTGCAAGGCCTGCCACTCCGCTCACAAGCCGGACAAAGAGCACAAGTGATCGGGTTCGGCCGAGCCGACGCCTAGTTCGATTTCCAAGCTTTTGGGGACGCCGACGTAGCGTCTCCTCAACCCACCGCCCCTGCATCGGACTCAGATCCGATCCGGGGGCGGTCTTTTTGTGGAGGGCGGTGGGAAGCGCAGCGCTACCCCACCCTCGATCCCTCCAAGGTAGGGCCGTGCTGCCCGCGCGGCCGATACTTCACCACGACCAGCGTAGTGCCGTCGTGGCCCTCCGAGTGTCGAGAAAAACCGCCACATCGGTCGTCACGCTGGTCGCAAGACGGCGGTCCTCCACCCACTCCGTATGCCTTCGTTCCGCAACGCGAAACGGACAGTCAGGGCGGCGCAGCAGCGCCGCCCCACCCTTGATCCACTCGATACCGCGCCGGGGACCGGGTGTTCGACCTTCCCCAAACCCGCAGAAACCTTTCCGCGTTGCCCTAGCGTTTCGTGTGCGCCTGAATGAATCGCATCAGCAGCGGGAAGGCGGGCTCCGCCATCTGTCCGTGATTGAATCCACCCAACTCATGCAGATGCGTGTCGGGATGTCCCACCAGTTGCATCAGTCGCCAGAAGTAGGCGTTCTCCTCGTAGCGCCCGAGCAGCTCCAGCTCGCGATCCCCGGTGATCAACAACAGCGGCGGCGCGTCCTTGCGAACAAAATGAATGGGGGCGAACTCATCGATGACCGGCGTGGTGTCGGGAATGCCGTTTTCGGCACGGATGGTGAAATGCGTGATGGCCTGGGTGCTAAACGGCACCAGACCCGCCAAGCGGTTCGGATCCATCCCATACGGCGCAAGCCACCGTCGATCCAGCCCCACCATCGTCGCCAGATATCCACCTGCCGAATGACCGCTCAGGAAAACGAGACGGTCCGATCCGCCATACTGCGCAAGGTGCGCGTAGGTCCAGGCCACAGCGGCCGCGGCGTCCTCGATATACGCCGGTGCTTTGACCTGAGGACTGAGCCGGTAACTTGGTGCCACGACAATCAAGCCTCGGTTCTGAAGCGATCGGGGAATCTCCCGATTGCCACCGGTGAGCCCACCTCCGTGCCACCAGATCACCGTCACCAGATTGGTTCCTCCCACCGGGTAATGAACATCCAACCGGCAGCGCTCGCGCATGCCATCCGTGAGCTCTCCCGTTCGATAGAGCAGATTGGTCTCGGTCTGATGCGTGGTGGCCGCGAGGATCGTGAAGGGTCCCGAAACAAAGACGACGCACAGGAGCCACCGAACGAGAGTGGGAAGGGAAAGGCCAACGCGGTGCATGAACGGGAATCTCCCCAATCCGCGTCGACGCCGCCACCGAATGTTTTGCGCGCCGCGTTCCCTTCTTCATTTTTCATTTTTCATTCCGCCATTTTTCATTCGTCCTCCCGGGGATGACCGCCACGGACACCACGCTCCTCCGATCCGCCATCGCCCTCGCCGCGCTGGCCCGGGCGCATGGGAATCATCCCTTTGGCGCCCTTCTGGCGGATTCCACGGGCGCGGTGCTACTGGAGTCCGAGAACACGGTGGTCACGGCATCCGACATCACCGGGCACGCAGAGACCAACCTGATGCGAGAGGCCGGTCGCCGGTTTTCAGCCGATCAGCTCGCCACGTGCACGCTCTACACCAGCACTGAACCGTGCCCAATGTGCGCCGGGGCCATCTTCTGGGGCAACGTGGGCCGGGTGGTGTACGGCCTCGATCAGGAAAGTCTCTACTCCCTCACCGGCGACTCCCCGTATGCCTTGAAGCTCTCGTGTCGGAAGGTCTTTGCCCACGGCACGCATGCCATCGAGGTGTTGGGGCCGGCGCTCGAACCGGAAGCCGCAACGGTTCACGCCGGCTTTTGGAAATAGCCCCGAGTCGTAGCCGCCGAGGGAACGAGGCGGATGGCACGCGCACCCGTCCGGGCAAGAACCGAGAGGCGAACCCAGGCAAGGCGTGTCGCACATCCCGACAACCTATTTCAGGACGGGACACATCGAGGTGTTGGGTCCTGCCTTGGAGCCCGAGGCCGCGGCGTTCACGCGGGTGTCGAAGCCAGGAAGGGCGGCAGGATCTGAATGGTGTTACGCAAAGGACGCCAAGCCGCAAAGGGCGGGCGGGGATGAGAAATTCTCCACGGACGCACCATAATCCAGGCCGGGGGCTCGGCCCCCTCAGCAGGGAAACCATCGAGACACTTGCCACGTTTCCCGGATCTGATCTTCATCGCCGCAATCCGCCTACCTCACTCGGGATGGCACGCCCCTCCCACCCGACGGGATTGGGTCCGTCGAGCAGCAGGCCATGGTCCAACACGCATGAAACAATTCCTCCCACGCATCCTCGTCGTGTTCGCGATGATGGCATGCACCGTCCGGGGAGAAACCGCCGATCCAGTGATCGGCAATCGATTCCTGGAGCTGCGTTTCCAAAGAAATGGCGACCGAATCGCGGCCACCACGCTGCACCAGCGCGTCTCGAAGCGGGTGATCTCGCTGACCGCCGATGACTTCTCGTTGAGTCGGGAAGGACAGGCCCCGCTGCAATCAGCGGACTTCAAACTCCACCAGGTGCAAAAGACGGGAATTCCCGGCGGCCAGCGCCTAAGCCTGATTTTGCGTGGTGGAGCGGGAGATGTGGCGGTGGTTTACGAACTCCTGGAGGACGATTCCTTCCTGCGTCGCCATATCGAGTTTACCCCCACTGCGCCGATGACGTTGCGGCAGGTCGAGGTCTGGAGAGTTGGATTGGAGGGTCACTGTCTCAATCAGGAAACCGGGCCTCCCGATGAAATGCTGCAGAACGTTTGGGGCGTGGACCGCAAGACTGGTTTTGGAAAGCCGGTGTTCCTCGACGACACGTTCTGGGGTCTGGAATTTCCCGCCGGATACAATCATTACGCTTCCGGATTTCTGACACTCAGTCATCTGCCCGGCCGCACGATCACGGATACGTTTATCAGCAAGACAGCGGTTCTTGGGGTCGCTCCTGCCGGATCGGTCGCCTCCGAATTTCGCGCCTATATCGCCCTCGGACGCCACCGTCCGACACTGCCGGCAGTGCAGGTGGACTATAATACCTGGACCACGGTGTCGCCCGCCACGGAGTCGAACAGCCTGGACCTGATCCGGCAGTTCAAAAAGAACCTCTTTGACCCGCACGGGGTTGCCTTTGACAGCTTCACTTTGGACGACGGTTGGGACGCGAAGAACAGCCTGTGGGATCTGCGCACCAATGGATTTCCGAATGGATTCAAGCCTTTGCTCGATGCGCTGCAGCCGATGGGAACCAAGCTGGGTCTGTGGCTCTCGCCTTCCAGCGGATACGAGCACGCGGCCTGGGGTGGGAAACAGGGTTTTGCCCGGAACGCGACGTTCGATTGGTTCCTCTGCCAGAGTGATCCTGCGTATCGCCGCGCGATGAGCCGCATCGTGCCGGATCTGATCCGCAATCACGACGTGGGCTTCTTCAAAATGGATGGCTTCTGCGCCAGCTGCGACACCCCCTTGCACGCCCACCATCTGGACGGTGATTTCGCTCGCGAGGCAAATGTGGACGCGTTCATTGAATTGCTCACTGCCATGCGGAAGGTGAAACCCGAGATCTATCTGGATCCAACCAGCGGCATGTGGCTCAGCCCGTGGTGGCTGTGGTATGTGGATTCGGTTTATGCCGACACCTATGACGGAACAGCCCCGGCGCTCGTGCCCTCTCCCAATGGGTTCGACGGCGCCACCACGATTCGCGACGCCTTGCTCCGACGGAGAATGGCGTCGAATCCCGGATTTGATCCCGCCGCCATTGAAACCCTCGGGGTCTATTTGGACCCGACGCTGGCCATTGATCCCCCGAGCTTTTTCGACAACTGGCACGACAACGCCATGATGGTCGCCGGCCGGGGAAACCGCCTCCTCACCTTCTACATGAACCCGGAGAAGTTCCGGAATCCGGACCGGGACTGGCCATTCCTGGCAGGCATGATCCAGTGGGCCCGGCACAACGCTGCGACCCTCGCCCGCACGGAAATGATATTGGGCGATCCCTACCGCGGGGAACCCTACGGCTACGCCCATTTCCTTGGAGGCCGCGGAATCCTGGCGTTGCGAAATCCTTCCATTCAACCCCAGACCGTACACGTGACGCTGGACGAATCGTGCGGCTGGAAGTCGAGCGAGGCTGGAACCGGGACACACGCCGTCACTGTCGTCTTCCCGTATCGTGAGACTCTTTCTCCGGGCCTGCGACATGGCGATTGGCTCAACATGGAATTGCAGCCTTTCCAAACCACCCTCATCGAAATCGACGTCACCGGGGAATCCTCCCCGACCCTCGCCGGGGTGCGCGTTCGCGAGTTGGGTCGCTCGCCAGGGAAGATCTCATGGGAGGTTTTCGGTTTGCCGGGAGCGAAGCTTTCGGTCCCGGTGACCGGTTTGCCCAAGCCCAGCAAGATCGAATGGGCAGGTCAGCCCCTGAAGAGTGCTGGAAGCGCTGGAAGCATGAAACTGCCCCTGTCGTTTCCGGGTGAAACGAAGCGCAGTTTTGTCGAGTCGGGTAGGCTTCAGACGGTTCTCTCCAAGGGCAACGCAGGCCAACTGGAGGGCATGGGAACGGTGACCATCGCAAAAGGAACGAAGGCATTCATCTACTTGGTGTGCTTGGATCCTTCGCCATCCGATTTGCAGTTCAATTGCCGGGCGACCCTCAACGGACTCCCGGTTCCGGCCGAGGCCATCCACACTCTCGTGGGCTCGAAAACCACGCTTCGAGTGGTGCGGGAGTTGCCCTTGAAACCCTGGATTCTCTTTCGGTTTTCCGTGCCGGAAGGGAGGAATGACATTGGGATCACGCTCGTACCCACCCATCCCGAGTCGAAGGCGTTTGAAATGCAGGCGGGATGGTGGCTCTGGACGGAACAGCCCCTCCAACACGAAATCCTGACGATGGAGTTCACTCAAAGTCTGCCGCCCTCTGTGGCAAAGGTGCTCCCGTTTCCCTCCGGATTGGAGATCCAACGGCAGGTGATTCCCCTGCAACGGTTGAAGTCCTTTTCCTCAAGATCGTCATCACGTTCAACCGAGTGAGCGTTGCGGGCAGGATGACAAAGTCCAACCGGTTCCCTCCCGGGTGGTCCTCATGCGGTCGCAGAGAGGTTTTGGCCAAAGGGAACAGTTTCATGCGCAACCACGTGCCTGCCGAAGAAATGGACAAGGCCAAACAAAACATCGACGCTTCGCTCACATCCCCAACTCAAAAGTTGATTTGGAGTTGAGTTGCCCCCGGCAATTCGACGGCGCTGTGTGCCCGCCCTTTCCAGAACTCGTTTGCGATAGGAAACCATGAACCGGATTCTGAGTCCCTTCTTGAGGCGAACGCGGCTTGGCGCTGTGGCGCTGTGTCTCCTGGCGGGAACGCTCGTCGGATTCGGCAAATCGCTGGCGAAGCCCGATCGAAAGCCGATCGATTTTAACCGTGAGATCCGCCCGATCCTCGCCGAGAACTGCCTGACCTGTCACGGGCCCGACAAGAGCAAACGCAAAGGGGGACTCCGCCTGGATCTGTCAGCGGACGCGACCGCCAAGCTCGAGTCTGGCGAGCGGGCGATCGTGCCCGGTTCGCCCGAAAGAAGCCGTCTGCTTCAGGTCGTCACCACCTCCAGTGACGACGATCGGATGCCTCCCAAAAAAACGGGGAAGGTATTGAACAAGAGCCAGGTTTCACTGCTCACCGAATGGATCGCCCAAGGCGCGCCCTTCAAGCAGCACTGGGCATACCTCACCCCGGAACGTCCCGAACTTCCGGCGCTGAAGGGCAAGGATTGGCCGCGCAACGAGATTGATCGATTTATCCTCGCGCGATTGGAGCAGGAGGGGTTGAAACCGTCTCCCGAGGCGGAGAAACCCACCCTGATTCGCCGGGCAACTCTCGATCTCACCGGCCTTCCGCCGACGGTGGCC
The DNA here is from genome assembly GCA_025354845.1 of Verrucomicrobiota bacterium. Taxonomy (GTDB): domain Bacteria; phylum Verrucomicrobiota; class Verrucomicrobiia; order Limisphaerales; family UBA9464; genus CAIVQB01. The sequence goes on from JANXMD010000386.1 coordinate 7,218, forward strand.
GAGGTCGACGCCTTCCTCGCGGACAAATCCCCGGAAGCCTACGAAAAGGTGGTCGACCGACTCCTGAAATCCTCCTCATTTGGGGAGAAGATGGCCCTGCAGTGGCTGGATCTTGCCCGCTACGCCGATTCGGATGGCTATCACGCGGATGCCCCAAGATCGATGTGGCAATACCGCGACTACGTCATTCGATCGTTCAACGACAACAAGCCTTTCGACCAGTTTACCGTGGAGCAACTGGCGGGGGATCTCCTCCCCAACCCGACTCTGGATCAGCGCATCGCGACCGCCTTCAACCGAAACGGGATGAGCAGCACGGAGGGCGGAGCGGACCCGGACGAGTACATGAACAAGTACGTCACCGACCGGGTGAACACCTTCGGCACGGTGTTCCTGGGATCGAGCACCGCCTGCACCGAGTGCCACGACCACAAGTACGATCCCTTCACCCAACGCGAGTACTACCAGCTCTACGACTTCTTCAATCGGATCCCGGAACGGGGACTCGACTCCGATCCCGCCCCCCCGTTCGTCAAGGTTCCCACCCAGGAGCAAGAGAGCGCCTGGCGCCAATCGACGAATGATCTGGCGCAATGGGAACAGGCTCAACGTCGGCTCCTCACCCGGGAAGATGGCGCCTTGGACGAAGGGCAAAGGAAGTGGGTGACCCAACATCGCGCACGCCTTCACACGGGATGGAAGTCGCTTGTTCCTGGAGCCCTCACTGCTTCAAGCGGCGCGATATTGACGCCCCTGGACGACGCATCGGTCTTGGCAAGCGGGACGAATGCGGCAAAGGAGACCTACACCATCGTTGCCGAAACCGAACTCAAGGAACTCGATGCCGTCCGGCTTGAGGCGCTGCTCCACGCCAGCCTCCCCCAGGGCGGTGCCAGCCGCGGCAGCAATGCGAATTTTATTCTGACGGGATTCGACGCCGATGCCGAAAGCGCCCATCCGGAGAGCGAACCCCCGGTGGAGGAAATTCAATGGGGAGCCTGGTCCGTCCTGGGCCCTTTCAAGGCGGAGTCGTCCAAGGAACTTTTCGAGAAGGCGTATATCAACGAGACGCAGCTCGATCTTCAAAAGACCTACAATGGGGATTCGCTTCGTTGGACCGAAAGACCCGATTGGACGGACGGCGTGCCCCATCCCCTGAGCGGAGAAAATCAGCTCAGCTACTTCCATCGCACCGTCGAGGTGAAGTCCGCACGTTTGATCGACGTTCAGCTGGGTAGTGACGGAGGCGCTCAAGTCTGGCTCAACGGGAGTCGGATCGACACCGGCAAGGTCTTTAGAAAGGTCGCAGCGGCACCCGATCAGGTGCGCCTGTTTCTGAGGCCGGGGAAAAACCAACTCCTCCTCAAGGTCCACCACGGGTTGGGGACCTACGGATTTCAGTTCTCCCGCCCCCAGCGCCCGGTGATCACTCACCAGGTGTTGTTTAGTGATGCGCTTGCGGACTACAGTCAGAAGGATTTCTCGATTCGCGGGGCCCTGGATACCGATGCCAGCACCGGCTGGGCGGTGGACGGCCAGGATCCCAGCAAACGAATCAACCGACAGGCGATTTTCCTCACCCCTCACCCCATCGTGTTCGAGGGCGGTATCCGACTGAAACTCCGACTCCGGTTTGATTCCGCTACTCCGCAACAAGTCATCGGACATTTTCGGTTGTCCGCCGCATCGAGGGCCACTCTCCAGGAAACGGTCGCGCTTCCGCAGCCGGTGCAGTCGGCGCTCTTCGCCACCGAGGAACAGAGTAACGAAGGGCAGCGAAGTGAACTCAAAGCCTATTACCGACAGCGTTTTGATTCGGAGCTCAAGACCGTGGAATCGAAGCTGACCTCGGCACGACAAGCATCCAAGGAACTCGACTCCCGAATTCCCACCCTGCGGGTCATGGAAGAGATGACCGAACCGCGCCCGACCCACATCCGGGTGCGGGGCGATTACCGGACGAAGGGCGATCGCGTGACCGCCGGAGTACCAAGCGTGCTCCCGCCCTTGGCGCGGTCGGAACAGACCAACCGACTCACCCTGGCCCGATGGCTCGTCGATCCACGACATCCGATGCTGGGACGGGTGACTGTCAATCGCTACTGGGCCCTTTATTTCGGAACGGGATTGGTGAAAACCGGAAACGAGTTCGGGACCCAGGGCGAGCCACCGTCCCATCCGGAGCTGCTGGACTGGTTGGCGCGCGAATTCATCGACGGCGGTTGGAATATCAAGGCGATGCAGCGGAAAATCGTCACCTCGGCGACCTACCGTCAGGCCTCGAAGCCTTCGCAGCTGCTGCTGGAACGGGATCCGAACAACCGCCTGCTAGCCCGGGGTCCGCGCATCCGACTTGGCGCGGAGGTCATCCGGGATTGCGCCTTGGATTACGCCGGCCTGCTCGACCGCAAGCGTGTCCCTGGC
>JANXMD010000434.1 GCA_025354845.1 Verrucomicrobiota bacterium
GTGATGGAGCTGGCCCAGCACCGGCATCTCGACCTTCGACGCTTCGAGAACCTGTTGATGAAGCAGAAGACCGTCGCCCTTCCCTACGAGGACCCGGTCACCTTTGCCGTAAACGCAGCCCGGCCGATCGTCGATGCGCTCACCGCAGCCGAAAAAGCCTCCATTGAGATGGTGGTGACCTGCACCGAATCCGGGATCGATTTTGGCAAATCGCTCAGCACCTATGTCCACAAGCACCTGGAGTTGAGCCGCAACTGTCGGCTCTTTGAGCTCAAACAGGCGTGCTATTCGGGCACTGCCGGGTTCCAGATGGCCCTCAACTTCATTCTTTCGCAGGTGTCGCCCGGGGCCCGAGCGCTGGTGGTTGCCACCGACATCTCCCGGTTTATGGTCGCCGAAGGAGGGGACGTGCTGACCCAGGACTGGTCCTTCGCCGAGCCCAGCGGCGGTGCCGGAGCCGTTGCCATGCTCGTCGGTGAGAATCCGATCGTGTTTCAGGCGGATGCCGGTGCCAATGGCTACTACGGATACGAGGTCATGGACACCTGTCGGCCGGCACCGGACAGTGAGGCCGGGGACTCGGATCTTTCACTCCTTTCCTACCTCGATTGCTGCGAGCAGGCCTTTCTTGAGTATCAGAAACGCGTCACCGACGCGGATTACCGATCGGCATTCCAGTTCCTGAGCTTCCATACGCCGTTCGGCGGCATGGTGAAGGGGGCCCATCGAACCATGATGCGAAAACTGGCCAAGGCCGGGCCTGCGGAGATCGAGGCGGATTTCCAAACGCGGGTCCTTCCAGGGCTCGCCTACTGTCAGCGAGTGGGCAATATCATGGGCGGCACGTTGTTTCTCTCGCTGGCGAGCACCATCGACCACGCCCCGCTGCCGGCCAACCGCCGCGTCGGCTGTTTTTCGTACGGTTCCGGCTGCTGCTCGGAGTTTTTCAGCGGAGTGATCACCCCCGAAGGCCAGGCACGACAACAATCGTTTCAGATCGGCCGAACTCTGGATCAACGCTACAGGCTCTCGATGGCGGAGTATGAGGCGCTGCTGGTGGGAAGCCGCGCCTTGAAGTTTGGGACCCGGAATGTGGTGTTGGACCCGACGTTTCTTCCCGGTGCGCGCACGAAGCGGTCAGATCGCCCGACCCTGTTCCTGTCCGAGGTTCGCGAGTATCACCGGAAATACGAATGGATCTGATGGAGAGGTTTCAAACCATCGAGGTCCGCAGCGAGGACGCGCTGTACCGAATCCGCTTCAACCGTCCGGAGGCGCGGAATACGATCAACGACCGCCTGATCGAGGAGTGTCACCAGGCCCTCGATGAGGCGGAGTCGAACGCGACCGTCGTGATCCTTGAGGGCTCCCCCGAGATCTTCTGCTTTGGCGCCGACTTCCAGGGCATGCAGGCCGCGGCGGCGGCGGGCAACGGTCCCAAGGAAAGCAATCCGGAACCGCTCTACGCGCTGTGGCAACGCTTGGCCACCGGTCCGTTTGCGACGGTCGCGCACGTGCGAGGGCTCGCCAACGCCGGCGGCATCGGCTTTGTCGCCGCGTGCGATGTGGTGGTGGCCGATGTCGGCGCTCGGTTTAGCCTGTCGGAACTTCTTTTTGGTCTGCTCCCCGCCTGCGTGCTCCCGTTTTTGATCCGCAGGATTGGCCATCAACGCGCCCACTATCTGACGCTGATGACTCAACCGATCAGCGCGGAGCAAGCATTGCAGTGGGGACTGGCGGATGCCATCGGCCCCGACAGCGAGGCGATTCTGCGCAAGCATCTTCTCCGACTCCGCCGCCTCTCGAAACCGGCGCTAACCCGTTACAAGAACTACCAGTCTGACCTGTCCGGGTTCTTGACCACGTGGAAACCCCAGGCCATCGCCGCTAATCAAGCAGTCTTCGCCGACCGGCGAAACATGGAGGGAATTCTGAGGTATGTTGAAACCGGCAAATTCCCCTGGGAACCCTGATCCCGCCAACGAACCTGCTGTCACGGTCCGCGCCCTGCGCCCGGACATCGTGCAGGT
>JANXMD010000445.1 GCA_025354845.1 Verrucomicrobiota bacterium
CATGGACTACCTCACGCTCACGCAGATGTTCGAGCCGTTTTTTACAACCAAGCCGGTCGGCATGGGTACCGGGCTCGGGCTGGCCACCGCGCACGGAATCATCGCCCAGCACCGCGGCTGGATTGATGCCAAGAGTGAACCCGGCAAGGGCACAATCGTCCGAATCTTTCTTCCCGAATCCACACGGAACAAGGTGGCACCAACGCCGCCCGAGAAGTTCCCCGCACGACCGGGACACGAAACCGTCCTGCTCGTTGAGGATGAGCCTGCGGTCCGGCGCATCGCCGCCCGCGGACTTCGCGACCTCGGGTACGGGGTCCTGGAGGCATGCGACGGCTCCGAGGCCGTGCGGCTCTGGCAGACGCACCAATCAAACATCGATCTCATTTTCACCGACATGATCATGCCGGGCGGCATGACCGGATCAGATCTCATCACGCGCTTTCGGTCCGAAAAACCCGAGATCTGCGCCATCATCAGCAGCGGCCATCTCGCCGAAGTCACCTCCGCCTCCAACTGCACAACCAGACCCGATCACTTCCTGCCCAAACCCTATAGTCTGCACACGCTTGCCCACGCCGTCCGGGAGACCCTCGAGCGCCGTCGCGGCGCAGATAAATCCGCTTCACCGGATGGGTTCACAGCCGTCCCAGAGGGCACGCCCTCGATTTAGTCCGTCTGACGGGACCCGCAATCGGACGCGTCGGAGCCCGGTCATGGATGGCCGTCCACACGGAAAAGAGCAACTCAGTCGCGTTGGTACGGGAATACGCGGAGTTCTTGAGCGAATCCCAAGTCAGGACGTGAGCCTCACCGTGGAATCACTGGCAGCAGCAAATGCGACGGATGCGCTCGATCGTGCAGGACCGTCTGCATGGCGGGTAGCAGCAGGGTGTCGGAACCGAAGGGCTTTCCACTGTTCGGATTTCGGTCAAAGCGCGGAAAATTACTGCTGGAAACTTCGAGACGAACGCGATGGCCACGGAGAAAGAGATTGCTGGTGACCCAGAGGTCGATTTCAAACCGTTCAGCCCTCCCAGGGACAAGCGGTCGTTCGCGATCCAATCCTTGGCGGTAGCGCGCCCGCTGGATGCCCTCGCAGAGGTTGTAGGCCTTTCCGTCGGGATGAACGTCCACCAGCTTGCCCGTGAAATCGGTATCCCTTGCAGAGGATGCGGCCCACAGGATGAGCTTAATGGGTCCGGTCACCTCGAGGTCCGTGGTGAGCACCGGGGTGGTATATATCAGCACATCGTCGCGTTCTTCCACCTGGGTTTGGTCCTCCGGGCCCGCGGTGGCGCCAACCAGATTGTTTCCTCCCTTGGTCGGCACCGGATGATTGCCATCGTAGACGAATCGATCCTGCGACTTCCCGTTTCCCAAGGGTCGGTCGAGAGACAGCACGCCGTCACCGTGCAGGGAATTCGCACGCCCCTTTCCTCCCAAGTAATACGGGGTGAACCGAGTTCGACTCAACGGCCACTCCCTCTCGCCGCGCCAGCGATTCTCACCCATCACAAAAAGATAATAGGGTGGCCACTGCGAAATTCCATGGTCGCGATCACGCAGCCAGTAGTCATACCACTCATCCTGGCGCTGGGATAGCTTCAGCGCCGCCTCGGGACCGAAATCGAGCTCGCCCAGTTTTCGGGTCCCCAGCCCATGTCCCCAAGGCCCGATGACGACAAATTGATTGGTGCGCGCAAACGCCGATCGCGAGTGCTTCCGAACCGCGGTGGTGAGTTCCAGGGTTTCCTTGGAAAAAATGTCGTACCAACCACCGATGTTGAGCGAGGGAATCGTCACCTCGGCGTCTCGGTGATCGATTCCCCGCGCCTTCCAGTAGGCATCATACGTCGGGTGTCGGACCCATTCGCGGATGTAGGAAACCTCTTTGGGAAACTGCGAGGTGAAGGTCTGGAGCGGGAGGTGAAAGTAGGACTTACGGACCTGCTCCGGACCGAATCCGACACCGCCCACCGCTTCGCCCCATCCCATCGTCAATGCCAGCATCAACGCACCTCCACTGTAGGCCACGTCCTCGTACGTGTTTCCAAACGGGACTAAGGGCACCATCGTGCGAAGGAACCGGCTGGAACTCGGCGCCAGGGCCCATTGCGTCCACCCTCCATACGAGCCTCCAAAGGTCGCGACCCGGCCGTTGCACCACGGCTGCCGCCCGATCCACTCCAAGGTGTCGAAGCCGTCCGCCGCATCGTCCCGGAACGGCTCCCAGACACCCGCCGAGCGACCCCGCCCGCGACAGTCTTGCACCACGGTCACGTACCCCTTGGCGGCATTGTTCCTTCCTCCCGACCCATTCTCATCCCCTTTGCCATACGGCGTGCGTCCGAGCAATACCGGCCACGGACCGGTCCCGGTCGGCTTGAAGACATTCGCCGAAAGGATGACGCCATCCCGCATGGGGATCGATACGTCCGCCTCGTACACGGTATCCGTGCCGGCCAGGACCCCAACCGCCAGGAGGAACGGAATCAAGGTGCGGATAAATCGAAGGAGTCTGGCTCCAATGTCGTGTGTCATCGGGGTGGAGGAAAAGCGTTGCAGTGAGACGTTGAAAGACTGAGCCGGTCGGGGAGTCGCCACGGGACTAACCCGACCCTCGTGCGAGTGTCAATCGCGGCGAGGGAGGATCCTCCCGAGACGAGCGTCTCCCGGATTGCCGAACTGAGAAGGACAGTTCCGACTTGTGTCTCAGGGGCAATTAGAGGCATGGAGTTTACATGCTGATTCCCCTGCCCTCCGTACCGCCACGTCCAGCGGGCCGGACGATTTCCGGTCGACTGCGTTCCGAATGCCTTGGACTTGCGGTTTTGACGCTGTCTCTATCCTCGACCCTGGCGGAAGCCTACCGCGAGCTTCCCGGCTCCGAGGGGGACGGACACCAAGTGGTCGGCCCATCGTATCACCTCGATCCCGACCTGACCGACCGCGGTAATCCTAAGGGGAAGCAGTTCGAATTCAGCCTGCGCCTGGCAGACAGTCAGATCTTTCGCGGGGACGACACCACCCTGGAACCGGCCAAAAAGGCGGTGCGCAAGGAACGCCGCATCTTCGTCTACGTGCCCGCGGCCTATCAGGACGGCACCGCGGCGCCGGTGCTGGTCACTCACGACGGCCCCAGTCAGCTCAAATTGGTCCGCAACGCGCTCGACAATTTGACCCGCTCAAAGAACCCCGATCGCCGGCTGCCCGCCTTTGTCGTGATCGCCGTGGAGAATGGCGGCAACGACGGAAAGAACAGCGAACGCGGGCTGGAGTACGACACAATGTCGGACCGCTACACCCGCTTCATCACCGAGGAGGTCTTCCACGCCATTCTCTCGGATCCCGTGATCCGCGCCGCCTATCCGCATCTCCGTTTCACCTCGAACCCCTGGGGACACGCCACTATGGGCTGCAGTTCAGGCGGAGCGGCAGCGTTGACCATGGGCTGGTTCCGTCCCGACCTCTTCCGTCGCGTGATCGCCTACTCGGGCACCTTCGTGGATCAGCAGGACGACGACGCGCCCGAGGAGGCCAAGTATCCGCTCGGCGCCTGGGAGTACCACTCCAGCATGAAACTCATCGCCAGCAGCGACAAGAAGCCGCTCCGCATTTTCACCCATGTGTCCGAAAACGACAATCGAGCCAAGGACCCGGAGTCGACCGCTCACAACTGGGTAATGGCCGGCGAACGCACCGCTGCGGCCCTGCGCGAGAAGGGCTACCACTATCGTTTCGTGTTCAGCCGGGCCACCGGACACTGCGACTCGCGAGTCTTCGAAACCACGCTCGCCGACACACTGGTCTGGGTCTGGCGCGGGTACAAGGACACCGGAAACTGAGGTGGAATTCCACCCCGACCGGCCCCATCGCCAAAGGCAACCTCGGCACCCATCACTTCGCGGCCGGCTTGACCTCGAAGTGGTGTTTCTTGGGCATGCGGGCTTCGTTGATTTTCGCCTCGGTGACCGCGATCTCCCCATCCAGTCGCTTGAGCTCCTTTTCACGAAGCGCCTCGGTCTCCCCGCTCTTTGCCCATCCTGGGAAGCTGAACAACTGCACTCCGCGCCAGCGTTCGAAATAGCGCTCGTTCTTCTGGAAGACCAGGGATAACACCTCGCGCGCCTGCTCGGTAACCGGTCCGTCTGCGTTGGACAAATTGATCCCGGTTCCGAGCTCAGCAGCCGTGGCGGTGGCCGCCCGAGTGCCATCAATGGTGATCACGTAGGTTCCCTCGGAGAGTCCGGTGACGCGAAGGCTGTACTGACTCAGCTCGTCCAGCACGGGCGCGAGCTTCAACGCTTCTTTCGCACGCGTATCGATGGGCATCGGCAATGCCGAGTCTAGGCGGTCGAAAGAGACGCCTCCAGCCGTTGCATGAACCTCGCTGACGACACAGCCCTCCGTGGCCGCAGAGTTGGAGACCACCTGGATTTCCGCCTTTGAAAC
>JANXMD010000494.1 GCA_025354845.1 Verrucomicrobiota bacterium
CTTATTGCGCACCCTGCCATCGGGCCGACGGCGGCGGTCTCGTCGGCCCCAACCTCTGCGACGACTACTGGATCCACGGCGACAAGTTCAGCGACAATCTCAAGACCATCATCACCGGCATTCCTGAGAAGGGCATGCTTACCTGGAAGGGGGTGTTGACGCCGTCGGATATTCACTCAGTGGCGAGTTATATCTTTACCCTGCGTGGCACCCATCCACCGAATCCCAAAATCCGGGAGGATCAGGCGCCGGTTTCGACCGAGGTCTTTGAATGAGCGAACCGCTTCCAGAGTGCGAACCACCGGCCGGGCAGCAGAAGGCTTCCCGGCCGGTAGACTGGGGCGATTTCCGCGAGCATCTCGCGACCTCGGAGAAGGACGGACGGCGCCGCTGGATCTTTGCCAGGCAACCCGCGGGACAATGGTATCGCTGGCGCACCTGGATGAGCTGGGTGCTGATCGGGATCATGTTTGCGGGCCCCTTTGTCCGCATCCAGAGCAACCCGCTGCTGATGTTCAACATCGTCGAGCGGCGCTTTTCGATTCTGGGGCATCTCTTCTGGCCTGAGGACGGCATTATCTTCGCTGTCGCGATGCTGACATTCTTTGCCGGCATCATGATCTTCACGACTGCGTTCGGTCGACTCTGGTGCGGTTGGACCTGCCCGCAGACGATCATGATGGAAATGGTCTTCCGAAAGTTGGAATACCTCATCGAAGGGGACGCTCATGAGCAGCGCGCGCTCGCAGCCGCGCCCTGGTCCATCCGGAAGGCCGTCAAAAAAGGGCTGAAACACGCGGTCTTTCTGGGTTTATCCTTTCTCATCGGAAACACGCTGCTCAGCTATATCATCGGCAGCGATGCCCTGATACACATCATCACTTCGGATCCCCGCGGGCACTTGGTTGGCCTCGGATTCATGGGCGTGTTCACGTTGATCTTCTACGCAATCTTCGCCCGCTTCCGCGAACAGGCCTGCACCTTCATCTGCCCCTACGGCCGCTTCCAATCCACGCTGCTGGATGAAAACACCATGGTGGTGGCCTACGACCATAAGCGCGGCGAAGGCCGGGCCCCGTGGAAGCGGGACCAGCGGATGGAGCTGAGGCGCAATGAAGGTCACGGAGATTGCGTGGATTGCCATCAATGCGTGGCGGTCTGCCCCACCGGCATCGACATCCGCAATGGCGTTCAGATGGAGTGCGTGAACTGCACCGCCTGCATCGACGCCTGTGATTCGGTGATGACCAAGATCGGGCTTCCCCGAGGCCTCATCCGCTACGCCTCGCTCAACGGAATTGAGCACGGCCAACCGCTCCGCTTCACCGCCCGCATGAAGCTCTACTCGGTGGTTTTGACCGGGCTGGTTTCACTCTTCGTCTTCCTTGTCCTAAACCGCCCCGACGTCCAGAGCATCATCCTCCGCGCCCCCGGCACCCTCTTTCAGCAGGCCGCTGAGGGACGGATCAGCAATCTCTACACGGTGAAGGTGCTCAACAAAACTCACCGCAACCTACCGCTCGACTTTAAGCTGGAGGGTCGGGAAGGCCGAGTCGTGGTGATGGGAGCCAAACAATTCCTGGTCCCCATGGACCAACTCGCCGAGACCTCAGTGATCGTTGAACTCGATCCCGCCACTCTGACTGGATCCACAACCCAGATCGCCATCGGGGTTTTCGCCGAGGGAAAGCGGGTCGAAACCGTCAAAACCGCCTTCGTTGGCCCCCGTCGCTAATTTCCCCCATGAACGCCACTGCCCCGTTTCCCAAGCCTGCCTTCAATCCCTGGCCGTACGCCCTCATCGCGTTCTTTGCGGTGCTGGTTTCCGTCATCGTCGGCTTTGTTACCTGGTCGTTGCGCCAGGACATGGAGCTCGTCAGCGCGGACTACTACGATCAGGAGATGCGGTTTCAGCAGCGAATCAATTCCGTGAGCCGAACCCAGTCCTTGGGTGCAAAGGTCGCGATCACCTACGACGCCGGAATTCTCCGTGTTTCCCTACCGGTCGAGCATGGCGCCCAGCACGCAACCGGAACGCTTGACCTCTACCGTCCCAGCAACGCGCGTCTCGACCGGCAACTCGCCCTGAAACCGGGTCTCGACGGACGCCAAATCCTCGAAGCCAAGAACCTTCAACCCGGCCTCTGGAAGGCGCGGATTGCCTGGACGGTCGGCAAGGACAGCTTTTTCCGTGATGAATCCTTGGTGATCCCCTGAACGCCCTGACTGATGCTCTGGACCGCCTTCCTTCTCGGCATCGCCGGCAGCCTGCATTGCGCCGGCATGTGCGGACCTCTGACGTTGGCACTGCCGGCCACGGGGCGTGGGCCCGTCGGATTCCTGGTCGGCCGACTCGCCTACAATTTCGGACGCATCACCACCTACACCGCGCTCGGCGTGATCATCGGCGGGGTGGGACGCTCCCTCGCTCTGGCTGGGGTCCAGCGATGGGTGTCCATCGTCGCCGGACTCGCGATTCTTGCCGGACTTCTGTTAACCCACCGTACCAGCGGAGCCGGCTTCGCCGCAGCGGCCGTCCGCCGCCTCAAGAGCGCACTCGCGACCGTGTTGAAGCGCCGCACGCTTGGGTCGCTGTGGACGCTTGGCTTGCTCAACGGACTGCTGCCCTGCGGAATGGTCTATGCGGCGGCAGCCGGTGCGGTTGCCACGGGAGGTTGGCTCTCCGGGACCGGCTATATGGCCCTATTCGGTGCCGGGACGCTGCCGATGATGCTTGGAATCTCCCTTTCCGGCTCGGCCCTGCCCGTTGCTCTCCGGCTTCGGCTCCAGCAACTGGTGCCGCTTTCCGCAGCCGCCGTCGGCGTCCTGCTGATTCTGCGTGGGATGTCGCTCGGGATCCCCTATGTCAGCCCCGATCTGTCCGCCGCCGGCTGCATCCACTGCCACTAGGCGGCTTCCGGCCCGCCGCCGGGAACTCCGGTTGTCACGCAACTTCTGTTTGCCCACCGGGGTGAGCTCTCCCTAGGTTGCGGCACGCATGAATGTCTTTGTCACCGGAGGCGCAGGGTACATCGGTTCGGTCTGTGTCGAGGAACTCTGCAACGCCGGCCATCGGGTCACGGTCCTCGACAATCTTGGTGAAGGCCACCGCTCGGCCGTGGATTCCCGGGCGAGCTTCGTCCTTGCGGACCTCTCCGACCGCGACGCTGTCCACGACGCAGTCCGCAAGTCGGGCGCCGAGGCGGTCATCCACTTCGCCGCCCATGCGCTGGTCGGCGAGTCGATGACCGATCCCTCGAAGTATTTCCGCAATAACGTCAGCAACGCCATCAATCTGGCCGACGCCGCCGTGGCCGCCGGGGTAAAGAAGTTCGTCTTTAGCTCCACCTGCGCGACGTACGGCCCGCCAGACCGCGTGCCGATGGACGAAACGCTGCCGCAGCGACCGATCAATCCGTACGGCGAATCCAAACTGATGTTTGAGAAGGTCCTCCTGTGGTACCGGCAGATCCATGCCCTCGACTTTGTCGGCTTTCGTTTCTTCAACGCCGCCGGTGCGAGCGCCCAGTTCGGCGAGCATCATCGGATCGAGAGCCACATCATTCCCAACGTCCTGTTCGTGGCGCAGGGACGGAAGTCGCACGTGGAACTGTTTGGCACTGACTATCCCACACCCGATGGCACCTGCATCCGGGACTACATCCACATCGCCGACCTCGCCCAAGCGCAGATCCTCGCACTCCAGCCGGGAAAAAGCGGCTTCTTCAACCTGGGAAACGGGGCAGGGTTTTCAGTCCGAGAAGTCATCGCCACCTGCGAGGCCGTGACAGGCCGCAACATTGCGGTGGTGGAGAAGGCACGACGTCCCGGAGATCCGGCCCGTCTGGTCGCCGCCGCCGACAAGGCCCTCCAGGAACTCGGGTGGAGGCCACAGTTCCCCAAGCTCGAACAAATCGTCGCCACCGCCTGGGCCTGGCATCTGAAGCATCCGACGGGGTACGCGGATTGAGGGGAGTGGGAGCGGGAGCGAGTTGAAGGGTTTAAACGTGAAGAGTTGAAGAGAGGCGGGGAGCGAAACCTTCTGAGCCTCTGATTGCGCCGGATAAACCAAGGCGAAATACGTAACCCGCGCTCCATCCCTTCAACCTAAATCCGGCAGTCGAAAACGAGGATGGACGTAAAGGATGGGAAACAGGGACCGAGCGCAGTGCTTTCAGTTCCTTCACCTGTTGGGTGACTTCCAACTCAAGCCGCTCGGCGCGGGTGTGCTGGGACCAGCGCGATGATGCGCTCGTGGGTGCGAATCGAAGGGGAGGGACGACCCGATCCGGAGCGCCGTAGGTGCGTAATCTGTGTAGAACCGTTCACCGCAACACGATTCAGCCCCGGCGGGGCGGCATCTTCTGAGCAGGTTGAGCGGAGGATGTCGCCCCGACGGGGCTGGAGAATCATCAGGTGCGCGGTCTACAACGATGTCGCGCCGACGGCGCTGGGGAATGAGGCGGTAGGGAGCTGCCGGACCACCGTTCCATCCTGCCCCTTCAACGTTTCAACGTTTCCACCTTTCAACCGCCGTTTTTAGGCTCAACCCTTCACCTCGTTCAGCACCTTCATCGCCTTCTTGCAGTTGCTGGCGCGGAGGATGAGCAGGCCGTTGCGGGCGCCCGGGCTGGTGGCGCAGTAGGCGTAGTCGATGTTGATTTTGGCATCGCCGAGTCGGCGCGCGATCTCGGCCAGTGAGCCGGGCTTGTTGTCGCCGGGCACCATCAGCACTTCACTTTCCACGACCAGCGCATTGCGAGCCTCGAAGACTTCGACGGCCTTGCGGGTGTTGTTGACCACCATGCGGATGACCATGTGGTCCACGGCGTCATTGGTGGAAAACGCGTGAATGTTGACGCCCGCTTCAGCGAGCGCCTCGCACACGCGACCCAGCACGCCGGGGCGGTTGTCGAGGAACAGCGAAAGCTGGGTGGCCAGTTGCATGTCCGAAGTGGATCGGGGAAAGAGGTCCCGATCCACCCAGAACTGAGAAATTAAGCCGATTCCCGCGGACTCACAGTGTCGCTGGGGCTTCCGCAGAGGCCGGTGCCGGGCGGCGTTCCGGTTCGTTCACCGGTTGCGCCCCAGGCTTGGCCTCGGCGGGCCGCGGAATCACGACGCGGAATTCACCGCGCACGGTGGCCCACTCTTTCACCAACCGAGCCGCCAGCGGAGATTCGGTGGCCTCGGCGTGGGCACGGATGAGGGCCAGCACCGATTCCTCTTCCGCTGGCCCGGACCAGGTTCCTAGATCGACCATTTGGGCGTTGTAGCGCCCGTCCAGCTTGACCAGAGGATCGTGGATGTAGGCACGACCACCTGACATGCCGGCCCCCAAGTTGCGTCCGGTTTCGCCGAGGATCACCACCACGCCACCGGTCATGTACTCGCAGGCGTGATCGCCGGCGCCCTCCACCACGGCGGTCCCGCCGGAGTTTCGAACGCAAAACCGCTCGCCCGCCCGACCTGCGGCATAGAGCCGTCCACCAGTGGCACCATAGAGGCAGGTATTGCCGAGGATGCTCTGCCCCGACCACTCGAAGCGCATCCCATCTGGCGGACGAACGACAATCTCACCGCCCGCCATGCCCTTCCCGACATAATCGTTGGCCTCACCCACGAGGCGAAGCCGCACGCCGCTCGACAGGAATGCGCCGAAGCTCTGACCCGCGGATCCCCGCAGCGTCACCTCGAGGCCTGAACCTTCCGGTAGACCCCGGTCGCCATAGGTGTATCCGATGAGACCCGACACCTTGGTGCCGATGTTGCGGCGGGTGTTGTTGATCTTGTAGTTCACCTTGGCCACCCCCTTGCCCTGCAGCGCCACGCGGGCATCGGTGAGGATCTTGTCGTCCAGCGAGCTGTCGCCGAAGCGCTCGTTGCGTTCGCGAGTGTGGATGCGCGGAATCGTGCCGCTCGGGTCGACCTGATGCAGCAACCGGTCGAGCTTGAGACTGGCCAGCTTCGGTCGGAGATCCTCCGGAAAGTCGGTCAGCGGGCGGCGCTCGAGCAGATCCGGGCGGCCCACCACCTCGTCGAGACGACGGCAACCGAGCGAGGCCAGCAATTCGCGAACCTCCTGGGCCACGCCATTGAAGAAGGTGACCAGGTTCTCTGGCTTACCCCGGAACTTGAGTCGCAGTTCCTCCTTCTGCGTCGCCACGCCGACCGGGCAGGTGTTGAGGTGGCACACGCGAAACATCGCGCAGCCGGCGGCGACCAGGGCGGCGGTGCCAAAGTTGAACTCCTCCGCGCCGAGGAGTGCGGCGATGACAATGTCCCGACCGGTCTTCATGCCGCCGTCGGTTCGAAGCACCACACGCGAACGCAGATCATTCAACATGAGCGTTTGCTGCGCCTCGGCGACCCCGAATTCAAACGGCCCGCCGGTGTTCTTGATGGAGCTCAACGGCGAGGCGCCGGTGCCGCCATCATGACCCGAGATCAGGATGACGTCGGCGTAGGCCTTGGCCACGCCCGCGGCGATGGTGCCAACGCCGGCGCAGGCCACCAGTTTCACGCAAACCTTGGCGCGCGGATTGACCTGCTTGAGATCGTAGATGAGCTGGGCGAGATCTTCGATCGAGTAGATGTCGTGGTGCGGCGGGGGCGAGATCAGCGGCACGCCGGGCACGCTGAAGCGCAATTGCGCAATCAAGGGGGTGACCTTGTGACCCGGAAGCTGGCCACCCTCGCCCGGCTTGGCGCCCTGGGCCATTTTGATTTCGATCTCCTGGGCGCTGGCCAGGTACGCGGGCGTCACGCCGAACCGGCCAGACGCCACCTGCTTGATCGCTGAATTGCGCTCGTTGCTGTAACGCGCCGGATCCTCGCCGCCTTCGCCAGAGTTCGACTTGCCGCCAATGCTGTTCATGGCGATGGCCAGGCACTCATGGGCCTCGGGCGACAGCGCCCCGAGTGACATACCGGCCGTGGTAAAGCGGCGGCGGATATCCTCCACGGACTCCACCTCGTTGATCGGCACCGGCGTAGCCGCCTTCTTGAATGTGAGCAGGTCCCGCGGGCTGATCGGTTCGCGGTTGTTGACCGTCTCCATGTACTTCACGAATTCGTCGCGCTTCCCGGTCTTGAGGAAACGATGAAGCGTGGCGACCACCTGGGGATTGAAGGCGTGGGACTCACCACGTCCGCCCTTGGCCACGCGGTAGCTGCCGCCCACGTCGAGCGCGGCCGCCTCGGGCACCGCGTAGGCTGCGGCGTGACGACGCAGCGCGTCGTGCCCGATCTCCGGTAATCCGACGCCGCCGATCTGGCTCACCGTGCCAAAGAAGCACCGGTCGATGACCTCCTGTCCCACGCCGATGGCCTCGAACACCTGCGCCCCGCGATAGCTGGCCAGGGTGGAGATGCCCATTTTGGCCATGACCTTGAGCAGACCGGATTCGATCGCCTTGCGGAAATTCTTCACCGCCGTCTCGACCGTGATCTCGCCATACTTTCCGGCTTCAACCGCATCCCGAATGGTGTCGAGCGC
>JANXMD010000499.1 GCA_025354845.1 Verrucomicrobiota bacterium
AGCTTCAACGATGGGGATGAGATTCTGGTCGAGCCGTTCCGCGCCAAGCCGTTTCCACTGATCCGCGATCTCGTCGTGGATCGGAAATCCTTCGACCGCATCCAGCAGGCGGGCGGCTTCATTTCGGTTCGTACCGGATCCGCGCCCGACGCCAATGCCATCCCTGTGCCCAAGGAGGATGCCGATCTCGCAATGGACGCCGCCCAGTGCATCGGCTGCGGTGCCTGTGTGGCGGCATGCAAGAACGCCAGTGCCATGCTTTTCGTCGCGGCGAAGGTGTCGCACCTTGGCCTCATGCCACAGGGGCAGCCGGAGCGCGGCCGCCGGGTGAAGGCGATGGTCAATCAGATGGATGCCGAAGGTTTCGGCAGTTGCACGGTCACTGGATCTTGCGAGGCGGTTTGTCCCAAGGAAATCAGCCTCGATTTCATTGCCCGCATGAACCGCGACTATCTGGTGAGCCTGCTCAAGGGAGATCCGAAAACCCTTCGCGGCGGCGGTGCGGGCTAAAAATAGTTTTCCCGTTTACGCTCCGTTCAAGGAATTGCAACCGGGTGTTTTCCTTACGGGCGCACCCTTCGAGAGGACCCACTTTTGAGGCAGGGACTTGGTTTCTAACTCTCTCGCCTCGAATTAGTTGGGGAAAAAATAAGCGGCGGTGACTTGCGCCACCGCCGCCAGGAAGGAGCCGGATCGGATGGGTCCGGCGAGGCGTTTCTACTAGAAACGCCAGCTGACGTCGACAGTAAAACGATCCTTGAAAATGTCGGTTTGGCTGGTGACTTCGACCTCATAGGCGAAGCCCAGATCGACATTGGCGAGGACCCGTGACCGGAAACCCCCACCGACGGCCGCCTGGGTTTGGCCGTTGGCATGTCCGCTGCCGAAATTGATGAGATCGAATCCCTCCGAGGTGATCGGAAGGCCGCCCGCGCCGTTCAGGGTGGTGAAGGCATTGACCGAAACGAACGGCATGAACCATTTGCAGACGAAATAGTCGAGCTGACCGCTGTAGTGCAGCGACGCGGTGCTCTTGCTCATGTCATTCGGGATCCGCGCGCCGACATTGGCGGACACGTGGAAATCGCCGAAGCCCTTCACCGCCGAGACGAAGGCGTTCCATTCACCTTTGCCGGTGCCCTGGAAAACCTTCTCGTTGCCGGTCGGGAGATCCACGGTGAATCCGGGAGTGAGTTGGAACTGGTTGGCGTCGTCCTTGATCAGCGCGTACTTGAGGCCGGCCGCGAGATCGGCCCAGCCACCGCGGTTTCCGATGCCCGGGGTGTGGGTGTCGATATAGCCGTCCTTGGTGGCGATGATTGCCAGCCGGTCATTCACCGCGTAGCGAAGCTGCAGGGCATACACGTTGACCGAGCCACCACCGACGAATCCGTTGTCCAAGCGGTGATGCAGGAAGAGCGGACGCACTTCGCTCTGGATCTGCGCGCTCTCGAAGAAGATCGGGTTGGTGACGGGATTGGCTGCATGCTCCAGCCAGTCATCCGCGAGCGCGGGCGCGGCGACGGACGTGACGGCGGCGAGGGCGAGGGCTGAGGTGTTGAGGAATGTGGTGCTCATGTCGGAGGTGACAGTGCACGCTCCGTCCCTTCGAGCGCCTGACATCCTTTGGCGCAAACTTAGCGAGTCTTGCCCTGCAAAACCGGGCCTGGGATAAAGGACGTTGTCGAGGTCGATTCACCGGGCTAATGCGGCCTGAGGGCTCTGGAGGCTCGAAAGTCGCGACTGGACTTCATTCGGACACGTTTCCATCGTTCAGTCATGCGTCCCTGGATTTCCTGCCTGCTCGTCTGCATTGCCTCGTCGTCGCTTTTTGCCGGCCCTGCGCCGAAGGTCCGTCTTTTCGATGGGAAGAGCTTTCACGGATGGGATGGCGACACCAATCAGACCTTCCACATCCGCGACGGCATGATTGTTGGCGGCACCTTCTCGCGCGTGCAGCCGCGCAATGAATTCCTCGCCACCACCTCCCGGTTCACCAACTTCGTGCTACGGGCGAAGTTCAAGCTCACCGGCACCGAGGGGTTCGTGAATTCGGGAATCCAGTTCCGCAGTGAGCGCGTTCCGAACGACAGCGAAATGAAGGGATATCAGGCCGACATCGGCGAGGGGTGGTTCGGTACGTTGTACGACGAGTCCCGCCGCAACAAGCCGATGGCCAAACCGGCGGAGGCCGCGGTGAAGAGTGCCGTGAAGATCGGCGACTGGAATGATTACGAGCTGCGCTGCGAGGGACCTCACATCGTGCTCAAGATCAATGGCGTCCTCATGGTCGACTACACCGAAGCGGACGCCTCGATCCCGCAAAACGGCCGATTCGGTCTGCAAGTCCACGGCGGCGGCCGCACCGAGGTGTTCTTCAAGGACCTCTTCCTCGAACCGCTGCACTGAGTTGGCCAACCCGGTGGGCCGGACCAAGTGGGGCTGACCTAAGTGGGGTTGCTTGGTGGGGTTGCTTGGTGGGGCCGAGCTGCCGCTCGGCCTTCACGTTGCCGCGACGAGCGAAGCGCCGTCGTGGCACCCCGAACCGAGAGAAGCCTCCGCCGGCGGTTGGAGCGGTTCTCCAGCGTCGCCAGACCAAAGAACTCCAAAGTCTTCGCGCCTTTGCGTCTTGGTTGTTTTCTCACCTGCTTTTCAAAGTGAATCCCACTCGCCGTCAGGATGACGGCGCTCCGTAGGTTCGAGTCGCCCCGCTCTGGACACGTGAACGCGCCGGGGAAAACCAGAAAACCCCGGCGCGTTCGTTTGTGTCCAACTCCCTCCGAGACCCTTTACTCGGAGTGATTCTCATAGGACACCACGGTGCGCGATCCTTCGCGGAGGACGGCCACCTTGGTGTGTTTGGCTTTGGAAGATCTCAGGGCCTGACGAAACTCGCGCGGTGTGGTGACGGCCTTGCCGTTGACCGCCGTGATCACATCGCCTTTGGCCAAGCCTGCGACCCCGGAGAGGCTGTTTTCGGCCACATCGGTGACCAGGACGCCGGCGCTGAGGCCCTTGACCGAAAACTCTTTCGCCAGCTCGGGCGTGAGCTTGCGCAACTGCGCACCGTCGGGTTCCAACGGGCTGTCCACCGGAGCGTGCGGATTCGGCCGCATGGCCATCAGGGCTTCGGGCATCGGCTCGGGCCGCACGGTGACGTGGAGCCTCTTGTCCTCACGGAGCACGTCCAGTTGCACGTCGCGACCGGGAGGCTTGAGGGCCACCTCCGCGACCAGTTGCCCGCGGGACAGCACCTCCTTGCCATCGACCGCGGTAATGACGTCGCCGGCTTCCAGAGTGGAACGACTGGCAGGACCCTCAGGCTGAATGGACTTTACCAACACGCCACGGTTGAGCGCCGGTTGATCGTTCTTCAGCTTCTGCATTTCGAACGTGCTTGGCATGGCGATGCCCAGCCAGGAACGGCGGAAGGTGCCTTCGGCGATAATGCGGTCGCTGATCTGCCGAACCTGGTTGGCGGGAATCGCAAAACTAATTCCCGTGCCGACGCCGCGGATCATGGAATTGATGCCGATTACCTCGCCGTCGAGGTTGACCAAGGGACCGCCGCTGTTGCCAAAGTTGATCGCCGCATCGGTTTGAATGAAGTCCTGCTCCAAGGGACCGCCGTGAAGATTTCCGCGGCCCTTGGCGCTGACGTGACCGAAGGTGACGCTGTAGTCCAATTCGTACGGAGCGCCGACCGCGATGGCAAATTCTCCGACGCGGACCTTTTGGGAATCGGCAAAGCGGGCGGCTGTCAGATTCGTGATGGTGCCCTGGAGGCGCAGCACAGCGAGATCGGCCTCGGGATGCGTGCCGCGAACGGTGGCCTTGAATTCACGCCCGTCCTGTAGTCGCACCCGGATTTTCTCGGCGCCTTCGACCACGTGGAAATTCGTGACGATGTAGCCTTCCGATCGAATGATTACGCCGGAGCCTTGGCCCTCGACGGGTTCCTCGTCGTCGCGGTCGCGCCCATTTCCGCCCACGCCGGGGGGGAGAAGTTTTCGGAATTCCCGCAACTGTTCCTGCTCGGCGGGGTCGGGCTTCTGGACGACGGTGATCACCACGACGGAGGGGGAGACGGCTTCCGTAACCTCGATGAATGCCTGATTCAACTGGCGGGCCACGCGGAGTGCCTCGCTCTCCACGGCAAGCGCGCGGGCCGAAGCCACCGTGGCGCCGAGAGCCATGGCCGCCGCGGCGGTGGCGGCGGCAAGACGACCTGCGGTTCGGTGTGGTTGGAAGCGGGGGGAAGTCATGCCCGGCAGCCTAGTCCGGCGGCCCTTGTTGGCAACTGAGAGCCGGGAGGAGGAAAAAGCGTTCAATCTTTTTGGGAACGGTTTCGGGCTTGCTCGTTGACCGTGCTGCTGGAGCCCCGATAGCGTGACGCCATCATGCTTCCCGTCATCGAACAGCTGCTCATCCTTCAGGATCGCGATCGCCGACTCCTGCGTGTGCGGGCGGAATTGCATGAGGTTCCCATTCAACGCAAACGTCTCCAGGACAAGGCGGCCCTCGCCACTGCCGGGCACGAAACGGCGAAGATCCGCTCGCGTCAAATCGAGAGCGATCGCAAGAAACTTGAGCTCGAGGTGGATTCCAAGCGGGATTTCATTCGCAAGTGCGAAACCGGGCAAGGGCAGACCAAGAGCAACGACGAGTACAAGCGCTACAACCACCAGATCGAGACCACCCAGACCGAGATTCGCGCTCTGGAGGATCAGCAACTCGAGCTGATGGAACAGGCCGAGTCGGCGGCCAAGGAGTTGGCTGCGGCCGCGAAGGTGGCGGCGGAGTTGAAGGCAGAGAGCGATCGGCAACTGGCCGATGTCGCCTCGCGCGAAGGGCATCTTCAGCAGGAGTTAGCGTCGGTAATCACCGAACGCGCGTCCGCTGCGAGTGGTGTCGAGCAGCAGGTGCTTTCAAAGTACGACCGCATCCTGCAAACGCGCGGGGAGAATATCATCGTTGGCGTGGCCAACGTGACCTGCGGTGGCTGCCACATGAAACTGCCCCAGCAGGTCTTCCTCGCGGCCAAGGCCCAGAAGGAATTGGCCCACTGCAGCAACTGCGGCCGGATCCTCTACTACACCCGCGATATGGAAGGATGAGCGGGCGCGGGGATGGGAAATCGGAGATGGGAAATCGAAGATGGAAGATGGGGGGAGACGGATTTTGCGGTAGGTGGAGTGCGGTGGGAAGCG
>JANXMD010000500.1 GCA_025354845.1 Verrucomicrobiota bacterium
GAAAGGTCAGTGCGGCTCGTCGGTTCTTGAGACTCGATTGGAGCGGTTGCAATCCAATGTGCCACCCAACCCCGGCCAAAACATGCGGGTGCGCTCGAAAGTTAGACAAATCCGTGCTCATCCCCCCCGCCACCTCAGGCCCAAACGAGATCCGCATCTTTTCCGACGCGATAGGGATCAGTCGGTACCCGAAAGCTCCGTCCACGTAGAAATCTCCGGACCCTGTAATCGTAGCCGCCGATCCTTTGCCGCCGAAGGCGAATCCGGTTCGAAATTCCGTATCGAATCGATCATACCACCACCGTTCGGTCCGCGTTGAGCCCTTGCTCCCGTGAGGCTGGTGCTGTTTGTCACCGATCCAGGCCACCCGGTAATCCTCCTGGATCGACTCATCGCTCGCCCCAAACGCCCAATGGTCGTTGAAGACGTACTCCACATAGCCGCGGCTGTCGCTTGAGGATCGATCCAAGGCACCCGTTTTGGGGTCCGGTTTATAGGGAGTCAAACTCATGTACCCTCCGTGAAAGAAACTCCGAGGATAGACGCCTGGATCAAATGGAGTTGCGAGTTTGGTAAGCGCCTTGGGCAGATCCGGGCAATCCCCTCCGGGAAGCTTCTTGAGTTCGTCCACGTATTCCTGAGTGCCCGGTTTGAAACCGTCCGTAGCGAGCTTAACTTTGGATTCATCCGATCTGGCAAGACACAGCGCAGCATCCAGGAATTTGCCTATATCCGCCGAATTCCGATCCGAGAAAAGATCGTTGGCGAGCCTTCCCCATTCGTTGGTGTTTGACGTCGACAATTTCTTGGCTCGTCCCGACTCATGGAGCAAGCGAACGAGCGCGGCATCGTCGGGTTTCAAGATGGTCCCGGTGGGTTTGTTCAGGATTTTCGCTAGTATCTGCTGCGCCAAAGGACTGTCCGCGGTGAACCGTTCGGACAAATACTTCCGAGCGAAGTCTTCGATTTCCTTGGGCGTTGCCCCGTCGAGCTTCGCCGCCTGGAGCTGGGTTCGGATATTTTGGGCATACGCATCGATCCGGCTGTCGGCCGCGGTGGCTGCATTCATCCGAGTCGCCGTCGCCAGTAGCAGGGCGCCACAGAGCAAGACTCGAAACAAACGTGGAGGTTGGATTGGATTCATGGGACTTGGTTGGTGGTGGTTACTCAGACGATTTAGAGGCTTGGATGTCGCCGGCTCATGGGGCCTTGATCTGGATTCTGGCGACGGCCCGGTCGTAGGCGGTCTGCCACACCGGAAGCGGGTAGATATGAAGGAATCGCTCCAGCCCCTCCTTGATGGAACGTTCCGCCTCGGGATACCGCGTCACGGTCTCCTGGATCAGGTGTCGGACAAGTTCGGTGTGCTTGGGATCTTCGGTGGAATGGAACTCGACGAACTCCAACGCCTGCATCGGGAACCCGCGCGGAAGCAGGGCCGCCTTGACGCGTTCGGAGACGATCGGCGTGAGCCCCTCAAAGGGATACAGCGCGCCCAGATAGGCGAACGGATCGCGCTGTTGGGCGATCAGGCGCCAAATTGCCGCCACCGAATAGGACGCCGGACTCGTGCGATGTTCATGGCGCACGAACTCCTCAGAGCCCCCGAGCGCCACGTAGTCCCGAA
This sequence comes from Verrucomicrobiota bacterium, assembly GCA_025354845.1. GTDB lineage: Bacteria > Verrucomicrobiota > Verrucomicrobiia > Limisphaerales > UBA9464 > CAIVQB01. The sequence goes on from JANXMD010000500.1 coordinate 1,628, forward strand.
GCGCCATTTCGCCGTGATCGAACTCCTCCGCCTGGTGACGAAGCATCGCCTTCACCATGCGCACCGGCATGGACCGTGGCATTTGGCTGATCGCGGTGATCGCCCCCTCGATGGCCGCCTGTTGATAGGAAACGATCTCGAGATAGACCTCCTTCATGATCTCGCGAATCAGTCGTGGGTCCGTCTCCGGATGGGTTAGGGACTTCCAGTAATCGGTCGCCTCCACCTCCTGGAGCACCTGCATCATGCGGGTGTTAAGCCAATCGATCAGGGTGGCACCCTTCATGTCTTGCGGGGCGATAGGTTGGGACTCAGTGGCGGAGGATTCGGAGCTCATGCGGCTTGGGGTTGGGGTTGGATTGCAGAAGATGTGGGAAAACGGGAAGACGACTCGGTGGGCACGACTCCCGGGCGGGTGGGGAACTCAATCTGGAGATCCCCTCCCCAACCGCGATCGCGAGCGAATGGCGAGCCGAGGCACCGGAGGTAGTCGCGATCCTCAATATCGAGGCGCAACGGCAGCACGCGGCCGTATTCGGGATGCTCGACGTGGGGCGAGTAGCGTCGGTATCCGAGCCCGGTGAAGAACGCCTCCAGGTGAGCGTTGCAATCGATAAAGTCATGGCGGATGCCCCTCACACGTCCGAGTTCATACACCACCCGCGCCAAGCGGACGGCCAGCGTTCCGGCCCGGAGATTCGGTGCGATCATGAACTTCGTGGACAACGAAACCGCTTCCGGGAATGCCGGGCCGACGGAGTTCATCGAGAACAACTCGGGGTAGTAGGAGAAATCGGTTTCGCTCGCGAAATTGGTGCGAAGCGTCCCCACGAGCTGGTCGCCTTGCTCGGCCATTAGCAGGTATCCCGTGGCGTCGAACGGCTCTTCGATCCAGCGGCGGACCGGATCTGCGTAGGTCTGCTTCCGGAGCATTTCCTCGACGTAGACCTGATAGCGGAAGCGGTATACCCGCTCGCGGTCCTCCTCGGAGGTGGCAAATCGAATGGTAGGACGCATGGGATCAAGAAGAAAAACGGGTTGCCCTCAAGGATCGCGGTACGCCCAGGCCTCCGGCAGCCGATGCTTTTTCGGCTGCGTGGCACGGCGTTGTGGTCCCATCGCAAGTCGCCGGAGCGAGGGAGTTCCCTCCGGGTCGAGGTTCACCCGGAAAGGCGGGCGGTAGGGGATTCGATACGCGAGTCACATCCCCAAGAACCGATGCGCCACAAAAAACCTTTCAACCGAGGCGAAGAATTTTACCGCGGATGAACGCGGATATTGGGCAGGGAACGGAGCACGTCCCCCGGTGTTGAGCTCTCCGTATGAGGTTTTACTCCTTCGGATCCCCTGCCTCCCATCTGCGTTCATCAGCGTCCATCTGCGGTTAACTGTTTTGGCCCGAGGATTTCTGAAAGGTTCTCGCCGCGCCGGCGGTTCTCGTGGGATATGACCTGTGCCGTTTCGGAACCCATGGACTCCCCCAGCGAAACCCGGAGCACGCTCGCCACACGGAGCAGCCTGATCCGCGACGTGGCCAATCCGGCCCTGGGCGCCCGGTGGGAGGAATTCGACCGCACCTACCGCAACGTGATTCTCGGGATGGCCCGCAAGGCCGGCCTCTCCCATCACGACGCCGAAGACGTCACCCAAGATGTCTTCGCCAATCTCGCCCGCACGCTCTGCGGCTTCGAACTGCGGGACCGGCGCGGATCCTTTCGCCGGTATCTTTTCCAACTGGTGCGCTGGCGCGTGGCCTCGAAGTTTGACCAGTTGAAGCGAAAGGGCGACGACACCCTGTCGCGCCTGGATTCCGAGGACGTCGGCGATCCCATGGACACCCTGCCCGCTCGTGAAGGGGTCTCGCCCCAGGCAGAATCCGACTTTCGCGAAGCGGTGCTCCAGGCCATGCGAGTGCTCGCCGCGGATCTCAACCCGCGCGACATTCAACTGCTGGAGGCCTACTACTGTCAGGAGTGGTCCGCGGACCGCATCGCCAAGGCACTCAAGATGAGCAGCGCCGCAGTCTACATCGTGGCCCATCGTCACAAACTGCGCCTCTGCCGCGAAATCCTGCGCAGGCTCTGAGTCCGCCCCTTGCCGCTGTTTGCGGAAGGATTGCCACTTTTCCCCATCCGGCAATTTCGGCAGGCTCAGCGGGGTGAGGCCCGCCCAATCGCTGGAACTTCCCGGACTGACGCTGCTGCGTCCAGTGGGCAGCGGGTCCTTTGGGGAGGTCTGGCTGGCCCGCTCGGTCACCGGCCAGTTCCGCGCCGTCAAGATCGTCTGGCTCCGCCGCCCCGAAGACGACGGCTCCAATCCGGCGCTGGAAGATCTCGGAGACCGGGTCTTCCGCGGCGTCCAACAATACCTCGATCGCATCCCGCCCGGCAGCCCCGCCGGACTCGCGGTCCTCCACGTCGATCGCGATCCCGCTGGTCGGTTCTTTTATTATGTGATGGAACTCGCCGACGACGCCGTCACTGGCCGCGAGATTCATCCCGATTCCTACATCCCGCTCACCCTCTCCGAACTCCGACGGCGCGCCGAGGGGGGCTGGCTTTCCGCAGCTGAGACCCTTCGCGTCGGCATCCGGCTCGCGGAAGGGTTGGAGATGCTGCATCGGGCGGGCCTCGTACATCGCGACCTCAAGCCGAGCAACATTGTGTTTGTCGGCGGCGAGGCGCGCCTTGCTGACATTGATCTCGTCCGCCCGAATGAAGCCTCGATGAGCCTCGCTGGCACCGTGGGCTACGCGCCCCCGGAAGGGCCGGGGCGCCCAACCGGGGACGTGTACAGTCTCGCCCGCACTCTTTATGTCGCCGTCACCGGTCTGGCCGTGGGCGAATTCCCGCGTCTCCCGGAAGATTGGGATCGGCGTCCTGACGCCGACGAACTGCGGCGATTGAACGCCATCCTGCTTCGCGCCTGCGACCGTGATCCCACCATCCGTCCCGCCGACGGCGCGGCTATCCGCGCCGAACTCCTCCGC
>JANXMD010000516.1 GCA_025354845.1 Verrucomicrobiota bacterium
GCGCACGATGGGATGCCGCCCTCCCCGGGAATTGACGCGCTTTTCGGTGCAGGCGAGGAGGCGGAACGGGAGAAGTACATTACCTTCGCCGGCGGACGAATCTATCTGGTCACCGCCAAGGCGCGGACCGACGAACTGAACGAGGATGCCGTGAACCGGTTTCGCGAGTTGGTACGGGTCACCAGCGCGGAAGTGCCGGGGGTCAACGCCGGGGTTACGGGTGAATCGGTCCTCGACTACGACGAGATGCAGCAGTCGCAGCGCGACTCCATGATCGCAACGGTGATTTCGCTGGCGCTCAGCGCGCTCATCTTCGTCCTCGGCTACCACCAGACCGGCCGGCCGATGAAGGCAGTGCTTAGCTTGGTGGTTGGCCTAGGCTACACCATGGGATTTGCCACCCTGACGGTGGGCCATCTCAACATTCTTACCATCACCTTCGTGCCGATGCTGATCGGCATGGCGATCGATTTCGGTGTCCACCTGATCACCCGCTACGAGGAGGAACTCCGCCACGGCAAAACCGAGGCGTTCGCCATGGAGCGGGCGATGGTCAACACGGGCCAGGGCATCTTCACGGGTTGCTTCACCACCGCCGGCGCCTTTCTGGCCATGGCCCTGACCCATTTCAAGGGCATCCAGGAAATGGGGATCATCACCGGCGGCGGCATGCTGGTCTGTCTGATCCCGATGATGACGCTGCTGCCGGTGCTGCTCTTGAGAAAGGGTCGCCAAAACCAGCTCGACGAGGCGGTGGGCGAAGCCGTGTTGAAGGAGGAGGCGCTGGAATCCTTCGAGGCGGGCGGCGAACCCGTCGAAGTCCGGGCCCGATTGGAACGGCTGTGGCTCGACCGCCCCTGGACGGTCATCGGCGTCACGGCGGGCTTGTGCGTTATGGCGGCGATTGCGATGCCCCGCGTGCGGTTCGACTACAACCTCCTCAACATGCAGAGCGAGGGGCTGAACTCCGTCGTCTTCGAACACAAGTTGATCCGGGCGGGAGGCAAGTCGGTGATTTTTGGCGTCGTCACCGCCACCAATCTGGAGGAGGCCACCATCCTGGAACAAAAGCTCCGGATGCTGCCATCGGTGGCCACCAACGACTCGATGGCCCATTTCCTTGCCGAGAATCCCGGTGGGAAACTCGACCTGATTCGCGATGTGAAGCGCGCCACCTCGGAGGTGCACTTTGCCGCGCCGGACACCAATGCCGTCCAACTGAACGATCTCAGCCAGACGCTGTGGTCGCTGCAGGGCTACCTGCGACTGGCCACCAACGAGATCTTCCTCCAGTTGCCCACCAATGCCACCGAGCGACTCTCAACCCTTCAATTGGGCACCAATCTGGTCTCGTTGATCGGCGCCGCCGGCGACCTGCGGGTGGCGATGTTCCGCGGCGACGAACCCGCGGAACGCCAGCACGCCCGGACGCTGGGTGGCTATCAGCGCGCCCTGTTCAACGACATCCGGGACACCTTCACGGCCCTCCAAAATCAGGATGCCTCGGGTCGGCTCCGGCCCGAGGATCTTCCGGAATCGCTCCGAAACCGTTTTATCGGGATCACTGGACAACACCTGATCCAGGTGTATCCGCGCGACGACATCTGGGAGCGCAAGGCGCAGGAGACTTTCGTGCGGGATCTTCAGAGCGTTTCCAGCACCGCAACCGGCACACCCGTTCAGCTCTACTACTACACCGAGCTACTTCGCACCTCATACATCGAGGCCGCATGGTGGGCGCTCGGGGCCATCCTGATCCTGGTGTACGCTCACTTTCGCAAGCTCGGGACGGTCCTGCTGGCCATGCTACCGGTTGGCATCGGCACCTTGTGGGTGGTCGGCTTCATGGGGTGGGCCGGAATTCCCTTCAATCCGGCCAATGTCATGATGCTTCCGCTGGTAATCGGCATCGGCGTCACCAACGGCATCCACATCCTGAATCGCTACGCCGAAGAGAAGAACCCAAGCATCCTGGCCAAGAGCACCGGCAAAGCGGTTCTGGTGTCAGCCCTGACCACCATCGCGGGCTTTGGAAGTCTGGTGGTGGCTGATCATCGCGGCATCCGCAGTCTCGGATGGGTCATGGCCACCGGAACCGCCGCCTGCATGGTGGCTGGATTGACCTTCCTGCCCGCCGTCCTGGCCTTGATGGAGCGGCGGCGCCAAGCCTCCAGGGAACCGGTTTGAAGCTCCCTCCCGGCGAATCGAAGAGGCGGGTTCCCAAAACCGCTCACTCGCCCCTCGACAGTCAGGCTCCCAGGCGGCTTACTTCGCCGGATTTTTTGTCTCTGAATTGATGAACGCCGACCTCCTCGCCAAGGCCAAGTCGCTCGGGTTTTCCGACCGGCAGATCGCCCACCTGACCGGCACCACGGAAGACGCGGTGCGCGCCACCCGCAAGCAATTGGGGATCATTCCCAGTTACCGCTTGGTGGACACCTGTGCCGCCGAATTTGAGGCATTCACGCCCTACTATTACTCGTCCTACGACCGGGGCGACGACGAGGTGAAGGGCAACACCGCCAAGAAGGTGATGATCCTCGGCGGCGGACCGAACCGCATCGGCCAAGGCATCGAATTCGACTATTGCTGCGTCCATGCCGCCTTCGCGTTGAAGGAAGACGGCTTCGAGACGCTCATGGTGAACTCGAATCCCGAGACGGTCTCCACCGACTACGACACCTCCGACAAGCTGTTCTTCGAGCCACTCACGCTGGAGGACGTCCTCCACATCTACGAGCGCGAACAGTGCTGGGGTGCCATCGCGCAATTTGGCGGTCAGACCCCGTTGAATCTCGCTCTCGGCCTGCAGAAGAACGGGGTGAACATCATCGGCACCTCACCGCAAAGCATTGAGATGGCGGAAGACCGCAAGCTGTTTGCGGCCATGCTCAATCGTCTCGATATTCCGCAGCCTCCCAACGGCCTCGCGGTGAATGCCGAAGAAGCCCTCGAGGCCAGCCGCCGGTTGGGTTATCCGGTTTTGGTGCGGCCGTCCTTCGTGCTAGGTGGCCGTGCGATGCAGATCGTCTACTCCGACGCCGAGCTGTCGCACTACATGAAGTTCGCCGTGGAGGCCTCGCCCGAACGGCCGGTCCTGGTGGACAAGTTCCTCGAGGATGCCACCGAGGTCGACGTGGATTGCATTTCCGACGTGGGTCAATTCGACGACCCGTCGAAAGGCACCAGCGTCATTGGTGGCATGCTTGAGCACATCGAGTTTGCCGGCGTGCACTCGGGCGATGCCGCGATGGTCATGCCCCCGCACACGCTGTCGAAGGAGATCCTCGACGTCATCCGCCGCTACACACACGCGATGGCCCGCGAACTTCGAGTGGTCGGCCTCATGAACGTGCAGTATGCGGTCAAGGGCGACACCGTTTACGTGTTGGAGGTGAATCCCCGTGCGTCGCGCACCGTTCCGTTCGTCTCCAAGGCCATCGGCCGCCCCCTCGCCAAACTCGCCGCGAAGGTCATGGCGGGAAAGACGCTCCAGGAACTCGGCTTCACCGAAGAGCTCTGGACCAAGTACTGGGCGGTGAAGGAATCCGTCTTTCCGTTCAACCGCTTCCCGGGTCAGGATATCGTGCTCTCGCCCGAGATGCGTTCGACCGGCGAAGTCATGGGCCTCGACGCCGACCTTGGTATCGCCTACGCCAAGGCCCA
>JANXMD010000522.1 GCA_025354845.1 Verrucomicrobiota bacterium
GTAGGGCGAATCTCCTGATGAGCCGGGTAGGGGGAAGCGCTTAATTCCGCCACATAGCATCCCAACTACCACCTACCCACATCGCTCGGGAGAGCCTCGCGCTACCGAGTTGCGAGCTCAGGCCCGGATCGCCAGCAGCTCCACTTCAAAGACGAGAGTGGAGTTGGGAGGGATCGCACCCGGGTAGCCGGCGCGACCGTATGCGAGTTCAGGCGGCAAGGTCAGTTTGGCCTTCTCGCCCACTTTCAGCTGCGCCACGCCGAGGTCCCATCCCGAAATGACCTGACCCGCGCCCAGCACAAACTGAAACGGCTCCCGACGGTCCACCGAGCTGTCGAACTTCTTCCCGTTTTCGAACCAACCGGTGTAGTGAACTTCCACGAGGTCGCCCTTCTTGGGGCTGGCACCTTCGGCGGTTACGAGCTTCTCGATCTTCAATTCGGGCGCAGGCATGGTGGGAGGATTTCGGAGTGAATGTCGTGGTTGGACCTTGAAGCCTTAGAGTGACCAACCCTTGCGATAGCGGGCGTGGATGAATTCATCGGCGGCCGGGCAATTCTGGGCCTTGAGGTGGCGGGCGTCCCAGACAATCTCCGTGCCCGTGCGATGGGCGAGATTGCCGAGCAATACCGCCTCGGTCAGGGGGCCGGAGTAATTGAAATTGCAAAGTGTTGTGCCCCCGGTTTTGCAGGCCTCGGTCCACTCGCGGTGGTGTCCCTTGGAGTCGGGAATGAACGGCGCAGGTGCCTGGAAATTGGCGAATTGGGCCGACGGCAGCAGCGCCCGCTTGTCGTAGTCGGCGAGCAGCATGCCCTTGGAGCCGACGAACAGCGTGCCATTGCCCCACTTGGGAAGCAGGCCGGAATCGAACTGGGGCGGGCGACGGTTGCCGTGGTACCAGCGGAGCTTCACGCGCGGCAGGTTCTTGCGGGCGGCGTATTGGTACTCCGCGATGAGCCAGGTGGGCGGGCACTCGGGATCGGGATCCGGTCCATCGACGATCCGCACCCGCTCTGGAGTGCGAAGGTCGAGGGCCCAGTGCGAGAGATCCATGTGGTGGCAGCCAAGGTCGGCCAGGGTGCCGCCGCCGAAGACCCACCAATTGCGCCAGGTGAAGGGGAGGTACTCGGGTGAGTACGGACGGGGTTCCACAGGGCCGAGCCAAAGATCGTAGTCGAGATTCGTCGGAACCGCGGGCGTTTCGGTGGGACGTTTCTTGCCGCCGAAGCCGCCGCCAACCCACACGTGGACTTCCGCAACCTCGCCAATGGCGCCGCTCTGAATCAGTTCGACTACGCGACGGTAGTTTGCCCCACCGTGAATCTGGGTGCCAATTTGGGTAACGCGCTTTTGTTTTCGGGCGAGCTCGGTGACCGCCCGCACCTCGCCGATCGAGCGCGCCAGCGGTTTTTCGCAGTACACATGCAATCCGGCGTGGAGAGCCGCTGCGGTGATGACCGCATGGGTATGATCGGGAGTGCCGACAGTGACGGCGTCGAGGCCACCCGCCTCAAGCATTTTGCGGAAATCCTGAAAACGGCGAGCCTTCGAATACTTTTGCCCGGCGGCGTTGAGGAGGTTGGTGTCGACGTCGCAAATTGCGGCGATGTTTTCGTGCGCGACGTTGTCGAGGTCGTACCGGCCCTGATTCGCCACGCCGATGCAGCCGATGTTCAGCTTTTCATTCGGCGACACCGCCCAGGCGGGACCGGCGTAACTCAGCAACTTGGTGAACGCGGCCGCTTGAACGGTACGCGTGACAAAGCGCCGGCGGGACAGCGTGGAGGCGGAGAGGGGATTCATGGGTGAGGCGACTTCGCGAAGACTGCGACACCCCGACGCGCGGGGCCAAGTCCCGAATTGTGGGGAGGTCCCTCAGTCCGCCGCTAGTCCGCGGGAGGGGCGTCGGAGGCGCGGCAGGCAGGACGAAACGGGCGAACGAAGGCCTCGGTGAAATCATACCCACCTGAAAAATCCTCGGGCCGATCGTTGTCGGTCTTCGAAAGAATCTGGTGTTCCACGAGATTGAAGACGATCGCGCCAAAATCTTCGCAACGCTTCACCCCCCACTCTTCGAGAACGCAACACGCCATGGGTCCAAACTGAGCGAGTGCAAAATCACGGATGCCGTTGAGCAACTCCTGGCCCGTGATGTGATGTCCCAACGCGGGACGGGGCAGGGATTCACCACGGCGCTTGATCAACTCCTGGGTGAAGTCGAGCGCCTCGCGGACGAAGTGGTACGCCTCACGGGTGTAGCGCGGGTCTTTTTCCAGCACCAGCGTGAGAAGATCGTCGAAGTCCTTGGCCATGTCAGGAGTTCATCGATTCTCACCGGTTGCCGGCAGTGGCGGAAGCGGCGGCTGGGGATGGGAGCGCAACCAAACCCGGGCGCCGAAGCCCACCCCGAGAATCAGGGTAAGCATCACAACGATCCACTGTTCATGCCGGGTTAGGCGGGACATCTGAGGAAGCCTAGCACAGTTCCGGTCGGGGGAAAAGACGGAGCCAAACCGTCCGGTCAGGCCACCGCGATGTTCACCAGCTTCCTGGGCACAACAATGACCTTCTTGATCGTTTTACCCTCCAGGAACGGCTTGGCCTTTTCCGCGGCGAGCGCGGCGGTTTCCAGGTCGGCCGGGGTGGCAGCGGCCGGCACGCGGATGACGTCACGCAATTTGCCGTTCACCTGCACGGCGATCTCCAGCGTGTCTTCCACCAGGAGCGCGGGATCAAACACGGGCCAGGCTGCGTAGCCGAGCGACGGTACCGCGCCTGCAGGATGCAGCTTCTCCCAAAGTTCCTCCGCGATGTGCGGTGCGAACGGGGCGAGCAGTTGGAGGAAGGTGCGGAAGACCGACACGGGCCGCGTGGGCCAGGTCATGGCTTCGTTGACGAACATCATCATCGCCGAGATGGCGGTGTTGAAGCGCAGTGCCTCGAGATCCTCGGTCACCTTGCGGATGCATCCATGGAGGGTCTTGAGTTGGGCGGGCGTGGGGGCGATGTCGAGCACGCGGGAATCCAGTCGGATCTCTGAAACCCAGCGCGATTCCGCCGCGGCGTCCACAAGTGCGTTCTGCTCGTATTCGGTCTCCGAGCCCTCATCGACGAAGAGGCGCCACACACGGCCGAGGAAGCGATACACGCCCTCCACACCGCGGGTGTTCCAAGGCTTCACCTCCTGAAGCGGACCCATGAACATCTCGTACAGGCGGAACGCATCGGCGCCGAATTCGTGGAGCACGTCGTCGGGATTGACCACGTTGCCGCGGGATTTCGACATCTTGACGCCGTCCTCGCCCAGGATCAGACCCTGGTTCACCAATTTGAAGAACGGCTCGGGAGTGGTGACGTGGCCGAGGTCGAAGAGGACCTTGTGCCAGAAGCGCGCATAGAGCAGGTGCAGCACGGCATGCTCGGTGCCGCCGACGTAGAGATCGACTCCAGGTGTGGCGCCGCTGGTGGAGGTGCCCATCCAATAGGATTCCACCGCCCCGCCGACGAAGCTGCTGGGATTGCGGGCGTCCAGGTAGCGGAGGTAGTACCAGCACGATCCCGCCCACTGGGGCATGGTGTTGGTTTCGCGAACGGCGCCGTCCGGCAGCGTCACCCAGTCCGTGGCACGGGCCAGCGGCGGTTGTCCGTCGGTGGTGGGCTTGTAGTCTTCAAGCGTTGGCGGCATCACGGGCAACGAGGCCGCGGGCAACGCCTCATGATATCGGTTCCCGGCGGCGTCCGTCCGCCAAAGGATTGGAAAGGGTTCGCCCCAGTAGCGCTGACGGCTGAAGAGCCAGTCGCGCAGCTTGTAGTTCAAGGTGCGCTTGCCGAGACCTCTCGAATCGAGCCAGGCGGAAATCCGATGCTTGGCCTCGGCGGTCGGCAACCCGTCCAGAGACAGATCGGGACCGGACGAATTCACGGCCGTGCCCTCGTCGCAGAATCCACGCCACGGTTTGGAGGCGTCGGGCGGCTGGACTACCTGGAGAATCGGCAGGTCGAACTTCTCGGCGAATTCCAGGTCGCGCTCGTCGTGGGCCGGCACCGCCATGATCGCACCGGTGCCGTAGCTGGCCAGGACGTAGTCGGCGATCCAGATCGGAATGCGTTGCCCGTTCACCGGATTGATCGCATACGACCCCGTGAAGACGCCGGTCTTCTCCTTCGACAGTTCGGTGCGTTCCAGATCGCTGCGTCCGGCCGCGGCCTGCTGATAGGCCTTCACGCCGGCACGATTCGTCCCGGCGGTGAGGGTGTCCACCAGGCGATGTTCCGGGGACAGAACGAGGTAGGTCGCGCCGAAAAGCGTGTCCGGTCGGGTGGTGAAAACCGTGAGGATCGCACCCGAAGTTTCGGCGCGGAAGTCCACCTGCGCCCCCTCACTGCGGCCAATCCAGTTGCGCTGCATTTCCTTCAGCGAATCGGTCCAGTCGAGAAGATTCAGATCTTCGAGCAGCCGTTCTGCAAAGGCCGTGATGCGCAGCATCCATTGGCGCATGGGCTTGCGGATGACCGGGAAACCGCCGACCTCGCTCTTGCCATCGATGACCTCCTCGTTGGCCAGCACGGTTCCGAGTTCCGGACACCAGTTGACCGGCGCCTCACTGACAAACGCGAGCCGCTTGCCGTCGCGATAGGCACGGCGCTGATCCTCGGTTTCCAACTCCGACGGATAGGTGAGCGTGTCGATGGACTCCGCCTTGCGCGTCGCCGGGTTGTACCAGGCGTTGTAAATCTGGAGGAAAATCCATTGGGTCCAGCGGAAGTACCCAGGATCGGTGGTGGCGACCTCGCGGGTCCAATCGTAGCTGAAACCAAGGGAGCGGATCTGCCGGGTAAAGTTGGCGATGTTCGTCTCGGTGGTCTTGCGTGGGTGTTGACCGGTCTTCACCGCGTACAGTTCGGCGGGCAGCCCAAACGAATCCCAGCCCATCGGATGAAGCACGTTGCGACCG
>JANXMD010000541.1 GCA_025354845.1 Verrucomicrobiota bacterium
TTCACTTCCCTGACCAATCCGCCTTCCCTGACCTCACGGGCAGGGATCTCCGTTCGCGGCTCCAGCACGGAGGGCCTTCCCAAGGCCAGCTACCGCGTGGAATTCCGAGATGAGTTTGACAACGATCGGGCGGTGTCTCCGCTCGGCCTCCCTCCCGATGGCGATTGGATCCTCTACGCTCCCGATGCCTTTGAACCGGTCCTGATCCACAACCCGTTCATGCACCAGCTCAGCCGGGATATCGGCCGCTATTCGCCGCGAACCCGATTTGTGGAGGTTTATTTCGCCGGTACCGGAACCGGCGCAGTGCTCCAGTCGAGCTACGCCGGGATCTATGTCCTTGAAGAGCGCATCGAGATCGGAAAAGACCGGGTCGATGCCGGCTCCCTGCAGGCCCAGAATCTCACCCTGCCCTCGGTCACCGGCGGCTACATGATGAAGGTAGACCGACTGGATCCTGGCGACTCCGGATTGTTTGCTGCCAATCAATCGATGGGTTTCGTCGAACCCGCTGAGGCAGATCTGCGACTGCCCGCACGCGCCGCCCAGATGAGCTACATCCGAAACTTCATGACGAGCTTCGGCAATGCGCTGTACGACGATACACGCTTCACGAATCGCACCACCGGTTTTCGCGCCTACATCCACACGCCTTCGTGGATTGACCATCACTTGCTGAATGTGCTGGCCTTCAATGTCGATGCACTGCGTTTAAGCGCCTACTTTTACAAGGAGCGCAGCGGGCTTCTGCACTTCGGACCGCTTTGGGATTTCGACCGCGCCTTGGGATCCACAGATGGACGCGACGCCAATCCCAGGGTGTGGCGCTCCACGGTGGGCGACGGCGGAACGGACTTCTTCAACTACACCTGGTGGGATCGATTGTTCCGGGATCCGGATTTCTTCCAGGACTACATCGACCGCTATCAGCAACTGCGGAAAGACCAGTTCAGCACCACCAATCTTTGGCGTCTGATCGACACCCTGGCCTCCCAGGTCCGGAGTGCCCAGCCCCGAGAAGTGTCGCGCTGGGCCGTGTCACCCCGCGGAGGAAGCTATCAATCCGAGGTCAACCTGATGCGCAATTGGATCTCCAACCGGACCGAGTTCATGGACCGCCAGTTTGTGACTCCGCCTCAGCTCGTGTCCCCCGGCGGCCGAGTTCCCAACGGGTTTGGCGCTGAAATCACGGCGCCAGCCGGAATCCCAGTGTACTACACGCTCGACGGCACGGATCCCCGCCTTCCCGGGGGACGGACCAATCCGGCTGCATTCCGCTATTCGGGCACTCCGGTGCGTCTCATCCGCAATGCGAAGCTGGTGGCCCGGTCCATGAATCCATCACACGTCGCATCGACCGGCGCCAACAACCCACCACTGAAGTCCCTCTGGTCGAGCGCGGTCTCGGCCACCTACGTCACGGATCCCATTCCGGTCGCCATCACCGAAATCCACTTCCATCCCAACGATGGCTCCACCCCAGGCGACGCCGACACTCTGGAGTTCATCGAGTTCCTGAATTTCGGTTCCCGCTCTCTCTCGCTTGAAGGCATGAAACTTCGGGGTGGCGTTGACTTCGACTGGACCGCCACCAACAACGCGGTGCTCCGGGCAGGAGAACGCGGTGTCCTCGTCCGAAACCTCGAGCGTTTTTCCGCCCAGTATCCGAGTGTCAGCTCGATCCTCGGCATTTACGGGGGGCAGCAGCTTTCCAATTCTGGCGAACGCCTCGCGCTGTTTGGTCCGCTCGAAGAGGCGGTGTTCGATTTTCGATACGAAGCCTTCTGGCAACCACTCGCCGACGGTTTCGGGTACTCCCTCGTTCCGACCGATGAAACGACCCCCGGCCCTCCCGGTGACGCGGCCTCCTGGCGTCGAAGCACGGCAGTCGGCGGATCTCCGGCCCTTCCGGATCCGGCACCGACCTACACACCCGGCCTCCTCCAGGCCACGGTGGATTCGGCTTCCTTCATCCACCTGCAATTCGACGCCCCGGCGGGTTCGGGACACCGGATCGAATCCCGCGACCGTCTCGACACCGGGACCTGGATCCTCACCGAAGAGTTCACGGGATCCGTCACCAATCGCACCGAAGACCTCACGATTCGGGCCGCCGATGCCGCGCGATTCTATCGGGTTCTCCAATATTGATTCCGCAAAATCGGATCGTCTTTTTACGAACGCCAGGACGCGACCAGAGCGGCCGCGAGAGCCGTGAGGGCGGGCCAGTCACGTGCCCTGAGCAGCTCCGGTTTGATCAGGCTTCCGCCGACTCCGACGGCCACGCATCCGGCTCGTCGAAACTCGCCGGCGTTGGTCGCGTCCACACCGCCGGTCGGGACCAACTGCAGGTGCGGCAGCGGGGCGCGGAGGCCCTTGATGAACTTCAATCCCAGCACCTCGGCAGGAAACAGCTTCACGAAATCAGCGCCCGATTCATGCACCGCCTGGGCCTCGGTCGGCGTAAAGGCCCCGAGTAGCACCGGCACGCCCGCGGCATGACAGATCGGCACCAAGGCCGGTCGAAACACCGGGCTCACCGCGAACTCCGCACCGGCCGCGATGGCTTCGTCACACTGCGAGGGCTCCATCAGGGTGCCCGCACCAATCAGCACCTGGTCTCCAAGCACGGCGCGCGTGGCGCGGATCGCGTCGGCGAACCGCGGTGTGGAGGTGGTGATTTCCAGGGCCGTGATCCCTCCCGCCACCAACGCCGCCGCGAGTTCGGGAACCACCGCGGGATCCGGAGCCCGGATGACTGCCACCACACCGGCGGCGGCCAGACGGGAAGCGCGAAGGGAACGAGGGGACATGATGGTAATCGGTGATCGGTGATCGGTGAACTTGAATGACAGTCGTCGAGGCAGGTCAACTCAAGCGGCGAGCGAGGTAAAGCGTACCCCCCAGGCGGGTGAGTTCGGTGAAGCCGAGAGACTGATAAAAGTTCAGCGCACGATGGTTGTCCGGATGCATGCCAAGATGCACGCCAGGAACGCCGGCAGCGGCGAGCGCCCCGAGCATGCGGAGAATCATGTCGCGGCCAAGTCCCCTTCCCTGCACGCGCGGCAACAGGTCAATGTGCAAGTGTGCCGGATGGCGGTTCAGTGGTTGAGGGAACTCCCATCGACGATTCGCGAACCAACCGCGTTGTTCCGACTCCAGCTCCGA
>JANXMD010000574.1 GCA_025354845.1 Verrucomicrobiota bacterium
CCGCACGAACCCCGCGAGGTGCTCGCGTAGCTGCGAGAGATCCTTCGCCACGCACGCCCAACGAATTCCCATCGCCTCGCGCCCCACCTGAAGCGTGAACGCGACATCCTCGATCCGGAGTCCGTTCGGCGCCTCGCGATCTAGGTGATCAGCCAACGCCGACGCCATCGTCCGCAGTTGATCGAGGGACTGGGCCGACAGGGGAACCAACCGCGGTCGATTTGGCGCGAGACTCCGCGGCCGGAGTACGGTCTCCGGTGACTCCGAAAGCACCACATGCGCATTGGTCCCGCCAACGCCGAAGGAGCTTACGGCTGCAATGCGCTCCTCCCCCGCGAGAAGGGTCCACGCGCGAAGGCTCGTGTTCACGTAAAACGGACTGCCCTCGAAGGCGATTTCCGGATTCGGCTCCTGGAAGTGCAACGAAGGAGGAATCTCACGGTGCTTCAGGCTGAGGAGCGCCTTGATCAATCCGGCAAGCCCTGCGACCGAGGCCGTGTGACCAATGTTGCTCTTCACCGTTCCAAGGGCGCAGTACGAAGTTCGCGAGGTGAAATGCCGAAAGGCCTTGATCAGTGCGTTCACCTCGACCGGATCGCCCAGCTTGGTACCGGTGCCGTGGGCCTCCACCAGAGTGATCTTCTCGGGGCGGACCCCGCACTGTTCATAGGTCTCGATCTCCAGGGCCATCTGCGACGCGCCGCTCGGAGAGGTGATGCCGTTGGTCTTCCCGTCGTAGTTGGTGTTCGAGCCCCGAATCACTCCGTAGATGTGGTCCCGATCCGCCAGCGCCTCCGACAACGGTTTCAGCACCACGGCACAGACGGCCTCGGAAAACACGGTGCCATCGGCGCGTTTGTCGAAGGAGAAACACTTCCCCTGGCTCGAGAGCATGTTCATCTGGGAAAACCCGAGATGAGGATACGGAGTGGTATACAGTGTGGCGGCGCCCACCACAGCGACCCGAATCCTCCGGGCTTGCAGATGCAGGCAAGCCTCATGAACCGCCACCAGGCCCGAGGAACAACTCGTTTCGATGCACTGACACGGTCCCTTCCAGTCGAAGAGATAGGAAATCCGTGACGCCTCGGTCGAGGGCTGATGCGCATTCCGACCGAGATAGTCACTCGTCCCGCCGCCAACAAAGACGCCGATCTTCTCTCCGCCAAACGAGCTCGCTTGGTATCCCGAATCCTCAACCGCTCTCCAGATTTCCTGGAGAAGCAGCCGCGACTGCGGGTCGATGCCCGCCGCCTCGCGCGGGGAAATGTTGAAGAACTGCGGATCAAATTCATCCACGCCCTCCAGCATTCCTGCCATCCGGCAATAGATCTTCCCTGGGGTTCCAACCACCGGATCGAAGAGCGATTGGATGTCCCATCGCTCCTGGGGAATCTCGGCAACGCTGTCCACGCCGAGGCGTAGATTGTTCCAGAACTCCCGGATCGAAGCCGCCCCGGGGAAACGTCCGGCCATGCCGATCACGGCGATCGGCTCCGGAGACTTTGAGACCACGCTGGATGGTGCGGCTTCACGCGGCGTCCCCGCCTTGGGGGGCATCGGCGCCGCCACCTCGCCAAGGATTCCGGCATGTCCTCCCGAGGCAACCGAGGCAACAGGGACTGGCCCCGACGACAATGCCTGAATCCGTCGCAGGGCTTCCACCTTGGTGATCGTGCCCAAGCGGAGCGCCTCCAAAACGACCCGCTGTTGTTCCTTAACCGAACGTGCCCCACCACCGGCCACGAGCGGAGGAACGGCGGCGCCGGCCGCACCGCCGACGTACTCCTTCCACAGTTTGGGGAGTCGCGAATCAAACTCCTGCGTTCCCGCCTTGGCCCAAGCCACGAGCGCCCGTCCGTCACTGCCGATCATCACGAGACCATCCAGGCCCTTGGCACGACGGAACACCTCCAGCGCCTGAGCGGGCGTCTGAACAATGGGACTCCCCACGTTCAACGAGGTATTCACCGACACCTCGGCACCGTTCCTCCGGCCAAGTGCCCTGAGAAACTCGTGGATCAGCGGATTGTTCTCTTTCCGTACAATCTGGATTCGGCTGGTGCCGTCGCAGTGAATCACCGCGGGGATCGCCGCCTGCGCGCAGGGACGGGCCATTGCCGTCAGCACCATGTAGTCGTAGGCGCAGTAGTCGTCCGCAGCAGCTCCCGGGGAGAGCTCAAACCAGCGATTGGCTTCCTCGAGCGTCACCATTGGGGCCAGCGGACGGATTCGTTCCCGCCGCTTCACGCGCGAATTCAGGATGTCGAGCGTCCGCACGTTGCGTGGATTGGAGAGCAGACTGCGATGCCCGAGGGCGCGCGGTCCGGTCTCAGCCTCGCCCTGGAAGATCCCAAGGACCCCGTCCCGGCTCACCACGTAGGCCATCCAGTCGGCAAGCGCACTCCGGGCCCCCTCCTCGCGGATGTCGCCAAATTCCTGCACCTCCAGAGTCGGACTGGCATTCAGGGCTTCACGAATGGCGCCAGACGTCGGTGCCATGCCACAGAGAAACGGGGTCGGCAGACTGCCCAACGGACACGCTCCGTGGAGCATCGCAAACTGGTACGGTGCCCCGGCAACTGCCCCCTGGTCGGACGGAATCGGAGGCACCCACAGATTCAGGCGGGACGAAACTCCCAAGGTGCGGCGAAAGAACGATTCATCGAAGTGCTCGAGCAGACGCAGATTCGCGACGCAGTTCAACGCCACGCCGCCGCAGAGCACCAGCTGATCACATCCGGTTTCCACCAGCAAATGTCCCAAAAGATGGAACAACGCATCCTCAAACACCATCTGCACGGCGGCGGCCTTGTTGACACGATCCCGGGTGGCGTCCGCATGACGTATCTCGTCGAGATTCAGCACCGCATCCGGATTCCACAGATCTGAAATCTTCAGGAAGGGGCCGAGGATTCGCTGGAGTTCTGCATAGTGGTTCGCGGCAAACTTACGGTTGAAGCGGACATCGCCATTCGGATCAAAATAGAACGCCTGTCTAAGTGACTTGTAGTACGGATTCGAAAGACGGCTCCCGCATCCCCACGCCGCAGCTCCCATGTAGCGACCCTCTGCACTCAGCGGCGTCCATCCACCGAGAAAGCTCGCAACCAAGGTGTAAAAGTTCCCAATCGAATCCCAGATGGGCTGCCGTCGGATCAATTCCAGCGAGGTTCCCTTCGCACGAAAGAAGGAGCTGGACCCGATATCCCCATTGCCGTCGAGGCACGCCACGAGCGTCGGCTTGGAATCCGCTCCTTCACGAAAGAAGGGAGAACTGCCGTACGAGAAATAGGCGTGATTCTCGTGATGAGGCATCTGAAAACACGGCAAATCCTCACCGAGACCCAGGTCGCGTCGGAGCCGGCCGATCAGGGT
>JANXMD010000586.1 GCA_025354845.1 Verrucomicrobiota bacterium
TTCTGCTGATTTGGACAGCGGGTCGCCCGCCGGTGCCGACGTGGTGCCAGAGCTTTGAGGTTCCATGAAGGCGCTTAAGCTCATCCTTGCGACGCTGGTGATCTTTACCGCCGGAGTGGTGGTCGGGACCCTGGTGGAGACGCGTCGGATGACCCAGGCCCGCCGCGCGGAAATGGACCGTCGCGGCGCGCTTCCCCTGGCGCTGTGGCAGCGGTTTGAAACCTTGCGCCGGACCATCCGACAACTCGAGTTACCGCAGGAGCAACGCAATCGAGTCGAAGGGTTGATCAAGGAGAGCCACGATCGCTTCCAAAAGATGTGGGAACCAATGCTTCCGGTTGCCCGGGCCGAACTGGAGCAGTTGAAGTCACGAATTTCGGCGGAGCTCGGACCAGAGCTGCAGGCACGGTTTGAGGAGTCCCTGCGCCAGCGCATCCAACGACGTCAGCACAGCCCGACCAACCAGCCGCCCGCGGAGCCCAAGCCAGGGCAGGCCCTGCTTGGAACGCCGGTGACGAAGTAGGTCCCGCCGTGCCCCCTTATCGGGGTGGATGGCATTGCTCTTCTGGAAATCCGGCGCCACGGAGCAGTGTCTCGAGTTCAGAGGGCGTCGATTCCAAATTCGAAACTGCGCGAAAGAGCGGCGCAGTTTCCACCGGATGCCACCGCGTTCGACCGGCGTCGAACCAGCCTCCCACGTCCACTGTGGCCACGGTGTTCCGGATGCGATCCCGGAACGCGGGCGTCGCGGCCGAAGGCGGGTGGAGGACCGCCTCCCTCAGCAACGCGGCGCTCTCAGGGCCAAAGCGAGAATGGGCGTGAAGCAGAAAGCCTGGCGCCAGGTGGGCGCGGTTCAGTCGGCGGGCAGTCTCAGAAAAACTCGCCGCAGCGAAATAGAGCATTAGGAGATGGGAGAACGTGGTGGGGCACCCGAAGTGGGCCTGGAGTGCGCCGATCATCCGACCGGCCGCGAGTAGGTCGGCCTCAGTGTCGCGCTCGTGCTCCAGCAAGGATTGGGGCGACGGAATGTCAGCAGCGCTGAGCAAGGCGGCGAGACGCTCGATGCCGAGGAGGTTCAGGGCGAATCCCGTGGAGAGTAGCGGATCGACGAACCCCACTGCCGATGGCAGTCGTGCCCAGCGTGTGGCGTGAACGGGCGGACTCCGAAATGCCATTCGCGGCAGATGCTGGAACGGGAGCAAGGTGGAGGCGTATTGAAATTGGCTTCGTACCGAGGGAAGCCGATGGAGCAGCCGTTCCCACGCTGGGGCTCCTTCGGCCAGATTCAACTCAGCGGCGAGAGCTGGAGACAGGGACACGCCCGCGCTGGTGATGCCATTGTTGAATCGCAGCAACCACATCCATCCACCCGGAAACACGTGATGCACCGCAGCATCGTCCGGGGGGAAGGGAATTCCGGGCTCCGGCGGCTGCAGAGCTTCCCAGCGCTCGACTCCCGAGAAGTGCGAGTAGAGCGCCTCATTCGGAGTCACTCCTGGAATCTCCAACTCGCTGGTGCCATGAATTGGATGCAGGAATCCCCGCGGTCCGCTCGCATCGATCAGGAAGCGGGCCCGGTACTCGACTTCCTGTCCGTGCTGAGCTCCGCGAAGTACCACGCCGTCCGCCGATTCCTCCAAGGCGTGGAGGTGCACCTCATCGTGATAGTCCACGCCCAGAGCCGCGGCCTCCTTTTGGAAGAAGTGATCCACCTCCGGCCGGTACCAGTGGGTGTCGGCAATCTCGTCGGTTGGGCTGGCGGCGACGAGCAGTTCGCGCCCGTTCGCAGCTCCGGTCTGGAAGCCCTCGCCGAACCGATGGTGCAGGAAGGTGAATCCACGCTTCAAGCCGGCGGAAACGTCGGGGTGATGCCGTTGCCACGTGCCCCACTTCGCCAACGTGGCGACGGCGGGCAACTCGAAACGTCGGGCCAGCGATTCCAACAGCAGGTTGGACAGCGGAGTCGAGGACTCGCCGATAGCGAAGCGTGGATGTCGTCTCCGCTCCAGGAGTAGCACCGAGCGGCCGAGCCGGCGGGCGATCATGGCCATCAACGACCCGCCGAATGCAGATCCCACCACGACAATGTCGTAAACCGGTGACACGCGCGAAAGCCTAAGCCGAAGCGGGGAATTGACCAGCGCGTCGCTGCTCTCCTGTGCCCGCAATGATCCACGATCAGGTGCGCCTCCGCACGGATCCGCATTGCCTTGGCTCCGAGGGTCGCGTGACGGTTGACCCGTGACTGCGATTCCGACCGACCGTTTTCTGCACGAGCGCCAACTGCTGGCACGCGGATGTCGACGTCTGGCGGGGGTGGACGAAGCGGGACGTGGACCTTTGGCGGGGCCGGTTTTGGCGGCGGCGGTGGTGTTTCCCGCAGCCTGGATTCTCGATGGAATTCCGGAGGCGTTTCGCGGGCTCAATGATTCCAAGCAGGTGTCGGAGGGGCGTCGCGAGGCGTTTTTTGACCTTCTGACCGGAAATGCCGAACTTCAGTTTTGCATCGCGGAGGCATCCCCGGCGGAAATTGATGAGGTGAATATTCTGCAAGCGACGCATCGGGCGATGGATCGGGCACTGGCGGGATTGAAACCGGCGCCGGATCACGTGCTTGTCGATGGACTGGCGGTTAAATCCATGCGCCTGCCGCAGACGCCGCTGGTGAAGGGCGATTCGCTCAGCTACTCGATTGCCGCTGCGAGCATCCTGGCGAAGGTGACGCGTGACCGAGTGATGTTGGAGGCCGAGAAGCGCTGGCCTGGATATGGCTTCGCCGGCCACAAGGGGTATCCCACCCCAGGGCATCTTGACGCCCTTCGTCTTTTGGGGCCGTGCCCCATTCACCGTCGGAGTTTTGCTCCGTTGCGAAGGCCCGAACCCGACCTCTTTTCCCGATGAGACTCGTGTCCTGGTGGAAGCGCTGGATGGCGCATCGCCAGGAGGAGCCGGAGCACCTGCGTCGGGGCCGACTTGGAGAAGAGGCGGCGGCGGAGGAGCTGTGCCGGCGGGGGTGGAAACACCTCACGTCGAACTACCGCGGACCGCGGGGTGAGATTGATCTGGTGTTCCGCGACGGAGAATTTCTCGTGTTCGTGGAAGTGAAAACGCGCTCGTCCGAGGCGTGGGTTCGGCCCGCGGCGGCCGTGGATGCGGGCAAGCGGCGTCGATTGAACCACACCGCCAACCACTACCTCCGGCGGTTGCAGAATCCCCAGGTGAAGTGGCGATTCGATGTGGTGGAGGTGCTGCTCGAGGACGGTTTCGTCCGCGAGGTACGCGTGTTGATCCATGCCTTCGAACGGTTGTCTCCGGGTCGGTGACGAGGTTGGTGAGACCTCGAACACGGGAGCCTCGAGCCGTGAAGAAGAGTCAGGTTAGAAGTGGAGGCTGGCCGATCCAAACACGCCGAAGCGGGCGCCGTATTGCGCCGCGTTGACGCCAATGCCGGTGCCATCGCGGAGTACGTACGTGGCATCCGCGAGGTTCACGGTTTCGAGGCGGAAACGGAGCTCCCGCTTCTGCGCCAGAGGCACGCGTTGTTCCACGCCGAGATTGACCGTGATGTATTGGGGCACGGTGGCGCCGTTGGGAATTGATCCACCGCCCGGGAGTTCGAGATCTCGTCGCAGACCGCTGCCGTACAGAGCATCGACGAAAAACCGCGTGTGATTCCATCCGTAGGCGGCGCCGGCCGAGGCGGTGACGCGCTGGTCGTGATCGAGCGCGGTCCAATGGTCGCGCAGGAGCGCCGCGTCGGCCGCGCTGAAGAGGAATTCGCCGGAGGTCAGTTCACGGCCCTGGCCTCGGGACCACGCCACGTTGCCGAAGCACGAAAAGCCGTCGAAGTTGAAATCGACGGTTCCCTCGACGCCGTAGATCCGCCCTTCGCGGAAGTTGAATGGGGCCGGAATCAAAGTCGGACCAAAGTAGCCGTCGTCGAGCTGGTTGCGCGACCACTTGCCATAGGTGTCCACCCCCACGCTCAGGCCGGGCAGCAGCTTCTGGGTGATGCCGAAATCCACACTGTGCATGCGCTCGGCGCGAACCGGTGAGGAGGTCGGGATCTCCGGGGCATTGGAAGTGTTGGCGAACCCTGCGAGGGACTCGGTGCGGATGCGGTCCAGCGACGGCGGAGTGAAGTAGCGGGCGTATCCCAGATGAGCGGTGGTCGATGCGGTCGCTTCCCAAACGAGGTTGGCGCGGGGCGAAAGCTGCCACTCGGTGAGGCCGGTATCGGCCACGTCGAGACGGCCCCCGATATTCAGAGTGACCCGCTTCCAAGGATGCCATTCGTCCTGCAAATAGACGCCGCCGAGGCTGCCGGTCTTTCGGTTGGATTCGGAAAGGTCGAAGGCGCTCCCGGTGGCATGTCCCGCCATATCGAGCGGGAATACCGACGTCACCGAGTCGAGGCTGGTGTGTTCCGCGATGAACATCGCGCCGGCGCGCAGCGTGTGGCGATCAGTGAGTTCGTAGCTGCTGTCGAGCTGGAGTCCGGCGGAAAGGAGACGTCGCTCCACCTGGGCCGCCACGCGGTCGAAATAGAGGTCTCCACTTCGATCGGGCCGGAAGCGAATCCCGCTGCTGCGAACAAAACCCGCGACCTGCAAGCCGAACCGATCCGCCGACTTCTGATACGCCAACACGGCGTAGGCGTTGTCCTCGGACTGGTTTTCGTTCAGGCGCGTTGAATCGATCGCAATGCCTCCGAGCGGAAACGGAGTGCCGGCGGGATCGACCGCAGCGGACTGGCCGGGGACGTTTGGGATCTGGAAGTCCGCAGCGGAACCGGAAACGATCCAGCTCAACCGGCTCGTGTCGTCGAGGACGTAGGAAAAGTAGGCGAAGCCGCGGAACTGATCGGAGACGTCGTGTAAGGCGTTGGCCGAGCTCGTGGGATTCTCCAGGCCGAGTCCGGTGTGGGTGTAGCTGCCCGTCACGTAGTAGTTCAGATTGCCGCTGGAGCCGCCGTATTCGACACCCGGTCGATAGCTGTCGTGAGAGCCGCCGTGGACACCCACCTCGCCGCCATTGAGGTAGGCACCGCTGCGGGTGTGGATGTCGATCACACCGGCGGTTCGGAATCCAAATTGCGCCGGAAGCGTTCCTGCGATCACCTGCATCTGATCGACAAAGCGGGTGTCGAGTTCCTGACCGAATCCTCCCAATCCCTCGGGGAGCAGGACGTCGTTGATGCGATACTGAAGATTGGCGTGCTCGCCACGCAGGTGCACTTGGCCGTAGGAGTCTTGGGCCACGCTGGGAGTTCGCAAGAGCACCTGATTGAACGGACTGTTCGCTCCCTGGATTTGGTCGTCAATCCGCGCCGACGAAACCGCGTAGGCACTGGCTCCGAGACTCGGGACGATTTGCTCGCGCGAGAGGTCGAGACTACCGACCACCACCTGCTTCTGAAGGACGACCGCGTTCGTGGCGGCGTCACCGAGGACGGCAGGCAGGGGAAGGCAGAGGACGCCAACGCAGGGAAGAAGGAAGCGTGAGGGGGCGGCCGGGATGGAGTGAGGACGAAAGGACGGCGACCGACGAACGTGAATGGGATTCGAGGACATGGCGGGAGTGGAACCTGAACGGATTGAGGCACTGGTGGAGGCCGCGCCGGACGAGGGCGCGACGGGAGCAAGGTCGCCGACGGAGGAGTCGGCCGATTGGAAGGATCAGCTCCCGCAGGTGCGGAGCCGGCGCAGGACGGCATCGCGAAGACGCGACGGACCGAAATGCGGAAGATCAGTGTCCCACCGGTGGTCCGCGGGTCCGACCGGCCTCCGACGCAATGCTACAGGCGAGCCCGGTTTGCGCCCTCATCGAGGCCGCCATCGCCACGCCGAGGAATCCCACGTGAATCGAGATGAAGGCGAGTCCCGGAGCCACGCCGCCCGACGCAAACAGGTCGATGGCGCAACCAGACTCCGATGCCGGCGGATCCCCCGCCAGTTGGTGCCATTGCTGATGCCACGACTCGTTGAGCGCCAGCGTGCCGCACCCCAACACCCAAAGGCACAACATCAGCGCCAACGCCGCCTTGGCAGAGGAACGAAGTGGTTGGGAGTGGAGTTGCAAATCGATTGCAATAGACTGGAGAGGTTCGGTGGGTGTCAAGGAAGCGATGGTGGACGGCAAAAGAAATTGCGCGGAGCGTTCTAAGGAATCCGGTTCTGGTGCGTAAACCCAGCAGCACGGCAATGGAGTCTCACGACAGCACTGCATCCGCTGGACGGCCAGCGACGGAGGTCCAGGAGTGGATCCGGCAGGCCCTTCAACGACACGAAGGACCGCTGGTCCGGTATGCCCTGGGCATTACCGGCGACCTGGAGACAGCGCGGGATGTGGTTCAGGACACCTTCCTGAAGTTGTGCAGCCAGGATCCGGAGTCGCTGGAAGGGCGACTGGCGCCCTGGCTGTTCACGGTCTGCCGAAGACGAGCTCTCGACGTGCTGCGAAAGAGCCATCGTATGACCCCGTTGACTGACGTTGACTTGGAGACCCGACCGGACACGAGCCCGCCGCCGGATGTGGCGAGCGACACCCGGGAGCAGACGCGTCACGCGTTGCGCCTCCTGTCGCTGCTCCCCCTGAACCAGCGCGAGGTGGTGCGGCTGAAGTTCCAAAATCAACTGAGCTACCAAGAGATCGCCGCCGTGACTTCGCTGAGTGTCAGCAATGTCGGATTCCTCCTGCATACCGCGATCAAGACGCTGCGCCTCCGAATGGCCGAGATGGAGACCGGCACCGAGTCCGCGTCCGCCGTCCGCCCTTAACCCCGAACCGATCCAGACCATGATTTTTTCTCCTGATTCTCCCGAACTCACCGCGTATCTGCTGGGCGAGCTTGATGCTGAAACCCGCACCGCGTTGGAAGCGGAACTTCGCCGCTCGCCTGAATTGGCGGCGGAATTGAAGTCGCTCAGCCAAGTTCTCGGAGTGGTTTCCGAGGCCTTCGCCACGGAACCTGTCGTGGGACTTTCCCCTGCGCAGCATCGCCGGGTAATCGAGGCGCTGCCGTCGGCGCCACGCGAACCCGCTCAAAACCCGAGAGAAGAGGTCGAGACGAGGACGGCAGGTTGGGCGACGTTGGCGGGGTGGCTTGGTTGGCGGGGTGGATTCGTACTTGCCGGAAGCCTGGCCGTTTTGGCGACCGGACTCTTTGTGGTAGTGGAAAACCGCCGGGAGACTCGCGGCTTGGCTGAAGGGGAACGCCTCCGTTATCAGCCGGACTGGAAGCCGATGGAACTGGCGAAGACGGTGACCACGACACCCGTTGACAACGCTTCCGTGCCCAGCCCGATGGAGTCGGTCGCGCCGATTGCCACGGGGTCTTCTCAAAACCAGGATGCTCCCAAACCCGCTCTGGCCTCCCGGTTCGGGCTGGTGCCTCAACTCACTCTCACTCCGGAAGTCCGCGCTTCCTACAGCCGAGCCACCGCAGCCTTAGGTGTTGCGCCGGAGGGCGAGGTGAGGCCCGTTGTCGTCCCGCCTTCAGTGCCTAGCTTGGCACCCCGGGACTCGCTACGAGCGGCATCCCCGGCCGCCGACTTGAACAATTCCGCCGGCGCCGCGCCCAGCGAACGCGTTCGAAAGGAGGCGCAACTGACGCTCAACCCAGAAGCGGCGCGGTCGTTGGCGGCAAGCCGGGGCGGTGTCCAATTGCAGCGGAGTTGGGAGTTGGAACCCATCGCAGCGAGCGCGGCCGCTGGAGGTGCGCAAGCCGCCGAGTCCAAGCTCTCACTGGCGCGTGGTGAGAGGTTGTCGGAGTCCTTCGACATCGCGAGAAGGGATACGTACACGCAGAGCCCCCGATACGCCTTCCAAGTGCCGCCTGCCACCGCTGTGTCGCCGCGTGCCTTCGGCGAGGGCGCTGCAGCCGGCGGTGCCCGGGACAAGGTTCAACTGAGTTACCTCGGGGAGACTCCTCAGGGCCTCGCGCCCTTCGGGAGGCCGCCCGCGGACATCGCCA
>JANXMD010000599.1 GCA_025354845.1 Verrucomicrobiota bacterium
GGTCGGCACCGGCCAGACGCGGATCGACTTGTCCTTGCTAGCCGTGATCAGGCGGGAGCCATCGGGAGTGAAGACCGCGTCCCAGACCTCGAACTCATGTCCGCGCAAGGTGACCAACTCCGTCCAGTTCGCAGTGTCCCAAAACTGGACCCGCTGGTCGGTGCTGACCAGGACCAACAGGCGGCCATTCGGCGAGAAGGTCGGGCTGGCGTTCCAGTTTTCGTTCCCCGTCCGGGCAACCCGCCGGACGAGCGTGCGGGAGGCGACCTCCCAGACGTGCACGCCATCCTGGCCAGTCGCCACCAGGAACTGCCCGTCACGCGAGAACGCCAGGCCGAGTTTCATTGCGTCGGAGTAGGCGGGCCTCTCCTCGGGAAAGATTCCCAATTCGGTCCGGCGCGCCCAGTCGAACAGGTGGATCCTGCTGTCGCCCGGATCCAATCCCAACAGGCGGCCGTCCGGGGAAAAGGCGGCGGAAGAGATGTGGGCCCTCTCTTCGTGCGGCAGGCGCAGGATCTCACTGCGGACGCCGCTGGCGGGATCGAGCAGCCAGACGCCCTCGGCATCGCGGTACACGAGCTGACCGGTGTCCGGAGTGAAGCGGACAAAGCCCAGCGGAACCGCATTGGTCCGGGCGAAGCGGACGGCCCGGGTGGCCAGATCCCAGACTCGCAGAACCTGCTTCTTGTCACCCGTGGCGAGGAACCGGCCGTCGCGTGAGAGATCCAAATCATGAAGGTCGGCCCCGTGCGGCAGCGACCCGGTCTGCCTTCGCTCGGCCAGATTCCAGATCCCCACCGTACCGTCCTTGCTGGCAGAGTAGAGCGTTTGGCCGTCCGGCGAGAGCGCTAGCCCGGCGACGTAGTTCGTGTGCCGACCCAGCGTGAAGAGTTCGTCACTCCGCGTGCGCTGCCAGAGCATCCGCCATTCCCAGCCCCGCAGATCGTTCGTCGAGCCGATGTTCTCAGGCAGGTACTTCGTCAGCAGCGTCACTGCGCGGCCGCGGTTGTTTTCCTCCAGCGCCCGGGCCGCGAGCAGCATGTCGCCGGCGTACAGGTTGCGCTGGGCGGCGAGAAGGTTCTGGTCCGCGGCACGTTCGCCGGCTTCGGCGCGGGTACGCAGGGCGGCTTCCCGGCGGGCCTGCGCCTGGAAGAACAGGACGGCTGCGGCGGTAAACACGGCCAGCGCAAGCGCGAGAACGGTGACCCGGCGCACGCGTGCCAGCCGCCGTTCCAAAGCCTGGGACCGTTGAACCGATTTGCCCCCCTGGAGCAGCAGCAGGTCGTCCCGCATTTCCGAGGCGCTCTGGTAGCGCCGTTTCAGATCCGGATCGCACGCGCGCAGGATCACCGCATTGAGCTCCAGCAGTGCAATCTCAGTCGCCGGGTCGGCATCGGGGATCATCGGCAGCTCAGGGAAGTCATGCCGGTCCTTCCCCGTCGCCAACTCGTACAGCACCTTCCCGAGTGAATAGAGGTCGGCCTGGGCGGTGCCGGAACCCTCAGGTGGAATGAACCCTTCGGTCCCCACAAACGACTTGGCGTCGCTGGCCTCCGCCACCAAGCCGATGTCGGCCAGCAGCGGCAGGCCGTTCACGAAGATGATGTTCGACGGCTTGATGTCCCGGTGGATCAACCCGTGCGTGTGCAGGTGCCCGAGGGCCTCCGTCAGCGCCAGCGCCAACCGCAGGCACCGCTCGAACGGCAGCCGAACGTGCCGCTCCAACTCGGTTCGCAAGGTCTTGGGAACGTAATGGAGCGGGTCAATCTGCTGCCCGCTGGCCACATCGTCGGCCAGCTCCATCACGTAGTAGAAGCACGCGTCGGTCCGGCCCACCTGCAGGATATCCACGAGCCCCGGATGCGACCGCGACAGCGGCTCAAACTTCAGGATGCCATTGAACTCACGGTCAAACGGACGCGCGCTGGTGAACGCGGCCCGCGCCACAATCTTCACCGCGCGGAAGGTCCCCATGACATTCCGCGCCAGCCACACTTGCCCGTACGAACCCCACCCCACACAGGTCAGCAGTTCGTGGTCCGGTATGGCCGCGACCGGAAGCCCGGCAGCAACGCCCGGTGCCGGCGCGTCGCCCAGCCGGGTCGCCGTCTCCAGGGCCCGCAACACCGCCGCCCGCGCGTCGTCGGGGTCGGGTGGAGGAGCGGGCGGGATCATGCAGCGTGAGATTTTGGCTTATCTACGCCGGGTACTGCGTTCTTGCAGCCATAGAATGTCCCGGTTGTTCGGCGAAGGACCGGCGCCATTCTGCCAGAGGGCATTGCTGCCCTTTCGAAGCGACGGCATGGTTCGAGCATCCACCCAGCGTTTCACCTCGGCGTGGCCGTCGGCAAACGAGAACCCGCCGGCGCGGTTATGATAGCTGGCGGGAAAATCCGTGCTCCATTTGAGGGCACCAGGCTTGTCCGGGAATCCGCTCATGTTCACGTAAAAGCCGCCGCTGTTGAGGCTGTCCTCCCGCATGTCGAGAAACACCCAGGTGCCGGCCGGTCCTGGATCTGCAAAGTCGCTCTGGCGGCGATAGACCCGCCAGCCGGCCGCGTCGGTGTAGGGTACTTCGCCGTCGGGCGAACTGCCACCCACCCAGTTGTTCATCGAGACGCTGCGCACCCGCGGGACGGGCCGGCCCTTCCACGGTCCGCTGGAGGGCTTCACCACGGAAAGGTCGGCCGGGCACTTGAAGATGCCCGCCGCTCCCCCGCAAAAGGGCCAGAGCGGACTGCGCTTCAGGTCCTGCGCAACATCCCAGTTGGACGGGTTGCCGGGCTCGAAATCGATGAAGCC
>JANXMD010000627.1 GCA_025354845.1 Verrucomicrobiota bacterium
CGCACTGCCGAGCCACAATGGTTTCGGGCACCGTGCTCATGCCCACCGCATCGGCCCCGAGGGTGCGAAAGGCTCGGATTTCTGCGGGCGTTTCAAAGCTCGGGCCACTCACGGCGACGTACACGCCTTCGTGGCACTTCGCGCCGGCCGCCTTGGCAGCGGCCTTCCAGTGGCGACGAAGCGACACGTCGTATGCCTCGGTGAGATCCACGAAGCGGTTCAATCCCTCGGGTTCGGGACCGCGAAGCGGATTCGTCCCAATCAGATTGATGTGATCGGTGAGGGCCATGAAGTCACCCACCTTGAACCGGGCGTTGATGCCGCCGGCGGCGTTGGTCAGCACGAGGGTGGAGATCCCAAGCGCCGAAAGGACCCGGGTGGAGAAGGTGGATTCGGCCAACTCGAAGCCTTCGTAGTAATGCGCACGACCGGCAAGCACCGCGACCGGCACGCCGTGCCACTCACCGAGCAGCAGGCGGCCGGCGTGGCCAGGGACCGTACCCACTGGAAAGCCGGGGAGATCGCGATAGGGAAACTCGCGCTCCACCGTGATGGCGCGCGCGATGGCGCCGAAGCCGCTGCCCAGGATCAGCCCGAGACTCGGACGCGTGTCGCACCGTTTAAGCACCAAGGCGGCGGTGGCGGTTGGGCGGGGGAGTCGGTTCTTGGTAGGCATGGCGGCGATTGGGTGAGTCCGAAGTTTTGGCGTGCGACAAACTTCCCTTGCCCGTCGCGACCCGCCGCCTACGCTACGCGCGCATTCAACGTGCTATGATCGACCTGACGAACGAGGAAATCCGTCGTTACTCACGCCACCTGATCCTTCCGGAAGTTGGACTCGCGGGCCAAAAGAAAATCCGAAACACCAGCGTGCTTTGCATCGGTGCCGGCGGGTTGGGCTCGCCGATTGCCATGTACCTGGCCGCCGCCGGCATTGGGCGGATCGGCATCGTGGACTTCGACACGGTCGATTACTCCAATCTCCAGCGGCAGATCCTCCACGCCGACTCGGACGTCGGCGTCTCGAAGGCCGAGTCTGCCAAGGCCACGCTGAACGCGTTGAACCCAAACGTGGACGTGGTCCTCTACAAGACTCGCATTGCTTCGGACAACGCGCTCGATCTCATCCGGCCCTACGACATCGTGGTCGACGGAACGGATAACTTCCCCACCCGCTACCTCACCAACGACGCCTGCGTTCTGCTGAAAAAGCCGAATGTGTACGGGTCAATCTTCCGCTTTGAGGGCCAAGCGAGTGTGTTCGCACCGCATCTGGGTGGGCCGTGCTACCGCTGCCTCTATCCCGAGCCTCCGCCCCCCGGCATGGTTCCAAGCTGCGCTGAGGGCGGCGTGCTCGGCGTCTTGCCGGGCATCATCGGGTGCATTCAAGCCACCGAGATTCTCAAGCTCGCCTTAGGCAAGGGCACCTCGCTCATCGGCCGGTTGCAGCTCTTCAACGCGCTGGACATGAAATTCCGCGAGCTGAAGTTGCGTCGCGATCCGAAGTGCCCGATCTGCGGCGACCACCCAACGATCACGGAATTGATCGACTACGATCATTTCTGCGGTGTCGTGCCGGAGCCCACCACTCCGGGACACAATCCCGACGAGGTGACGGTGCAGGACATGAAGAAAGCGCTCGATGACCCCAAGCTGGGGATCCGCGTCATCGACGTCCGCGATCCAGACGAGTACGAGATCGCCCATGTCCAGGGCGTGCCGCAGATTCCACTGGGCACTCTGCCGCAACGGTTCACCGAGCTCGATCCGAACACCCAGATCTATCTTCACTGCAAATCGGGCAAACGCTCAATGAAGGCGCTCGAGTTTCTGCGTCAGCAGGGCTTCAAGTACGTGAAATCTGTCAAGGGCGGCATCAGTGCGTGGAGTGACGAGATCGATCACAACGTGCCGAAGTACTAAATCGCAGATCGGAAATCGGAGATCGGAGATCGGAGATCGGAGATGGGAGATGGGAGATGGGGGATCGGAGATGGGGGATCCGGTCGACTTTGGACTTTGGACTTTGGACTTTGTATCCTCCCCCCTGTCCCCGCATCGGAAATGGATCCCGGGAATGGCTCTGCTTGCGGCCTGCTTCTCGGTTGAGGCGCAGATTGTTAATCCCAGCTTCGAAGACGATCCGTGGCCGACGAACGGGATTTGGACCGGCCTCAGCGGATGGATCGGTGGGTTTCAACTGGGGCAACCGCGCGGCACTCCCTTGGTGTCGCAGCCAGGCGGCCCGTTTGGCGGGAATATTCTCGTTCCCGCTGCATCGCCGATTGGCGTCGCGGGAAACTGTTCCGCCGGTCTGTGGCCAAACCACCCCAGCTTCACCTCCCACACCCTGTTTCAGCAGGTGACCCTTCAACCGGGACGTGCCTACGAGCTCACCTATTGGGCCCAGAGCATGAACCTTGCGGGAGTGAAAGCCTCACTTCAGGCCCGCGTTTTGGATGGCTTTGGCGCAACGCTGGCGGAAGTGACCAACACTCCGGGTCTTGGAGGGAGTGGAGCGACCGGCTTCCGTGCCTACACGCTTTATGTGCCCCCAATCCCGGGAGACGGAGGGGCAACGATCGAGTTTTCGAATCTTTCAACGAATCCCAACACCGAAGCTGCGGTGGACGCTGTTGCCATCAAGCCGGTGCCGCGTCGCTCGCCGCCCGATCTCGATCTTCCGATCCGTTCGGGGAATTCGTGGATGCTGGCGTGGAGCGACTCGATTCCAGCGCCCACGCCACAGACGGCGCCAAGTCCCAACGGTCCCTGGTCGGATGTGTCGCTGTTGAGCCTGCGCGTGGTGGATGGAAAGCGATGGGTCGATCTGCCCGCCGATGCCGCCGCCGCCGCGTTGTACCTGCGGACGGTAGCGCCCTGACCTCAAAGTCTCAGGGCGGGCTGACCGTCTGAAAGAATTGGCCGGCGGCGTTGTTGGTGCTGCTGTCAAACAGGAGCAGCGTGCCGCTGGCGTCGGTAATTTCCAGGGGCGCTCCCGGAATCCAAGTGTTGAGATCCTCAGAGCGCCGAAGCTGAAAGGTCTGGTCCGGCGCGCCGGTGAGCACGAAAACGTGGGAGTCTGCCGAGCCTGGCCATTGGACAAACGACACCGGCTTGGGAAAGTCATCGACTTGCGCACGCAGGATGGCGCCTTCGACGCCGGCGACGATTAATTGGCCGTTGAGCGCCGCTGCGGCATACAGCGACTTGCCGGTAATCAAGGTGCCGTCAACGGTCCACGTGACCGTGTCCAGGCTGGTCAGAACCACGCCTCCCGTGCCTGTGGCGTACCACGTGCTGCCGATGCGGACGACGTCATTGATCCATTGCGTCGTGCCGGTGAGGCGCGAAGTCCACGTGATGCCATTCGTGCTGGTGAGCAGGGACCCGTTCTCGCCGGTGGCGACCAACCGGTCGCCGGTCCAGCGCACTCTCGATATCCAATTGGTTCCGCCAACCGAATGGTTCGACCAAGCGATGCCGTCGACGGACGTGAGAATGGCGCCAGCGTCGCCTACGGCGGCGAATCCACCCGGCCATGAGGTCAGTCCGCTGAGGTAGTTGGTCACCCCGGTAACGCGACGAGTCCAGTTGGTCCCATCGGGACTGGTCAGAAGCGTGCCGCGATCCCCGGCCACCAAGTACAGGGATTCGGTGGCGCACGCGCCCTGAAGTTGGTTGGTGGTTCCGCTGGCCACCGTGTACCAGGCGATCCCCATGACGTTTACCTGATTGGTGATTACCGCGGTGGTGGCCGGCGTGGTGTTGGTCCAGGTGTTGGTTGAAAGCAGCGGCGCGTAGGCGACGGGCGAAAATGCCAGCACACCGTGGGATCCAACGGCGAGCATCCCGCGCGAGTTGGCCGTAATGCCGAAGAAGATCTCGTTGGTGGCGGACTGCGGCGACAACGCGGTGGTCCAGGCGACTCCGTTGTCGCTGGTGACCAACGTGGCGAAGTCCCCCGCCCCTGCATAGAAGGTGTTAGTGGTCTGGTTGGCCGCGTAGCGCACGGTGTTCCCAACCAGACTTGCGCTAACGTTGGTCCCGTACGTGGTGGCGGTGGTGAGATCAAAGATCCAATTCCGCGTCGGGCTGGAATACAGCGACCAGTCAAATGTCGTGCCGGTCAAGTGGCTGCCAGTGACCAAAAGACCCGTGCGTCCCGCGGCGACGAAGTTGGTGCCGTCCCAGGTGGACGCGAGGTAGGTACCGGCGGGTGCCGGCGCGGTTTTGGTGGTGGCGAGTTCGTTGGCCCAGACGGACGATCCGAGCAGCCCCACAGCGTTGGATCGCAGTTCCTTGTTTCCCCCGGCCAGACGGATAGCGGCAGAGGCAGCGCTGATCGTGAAGAGGTCTCCAGTTGCACCCACATTGGATTGGGCCTGCCAGACCGTTCCCGCGGCGTTGCCGAACAGCACCGTGCCGGCATCCCCCACGGCGATGAATCCGCTTCCAGTCCACAAGACCCGGTTCAGGCTGGCGGTGGTGCCGCTGCTTCGGCTGGTCCATTTGACCAGGTCTGTGCTCGTTAAAATTCGTCCGTTCTCGCCGACCGCGACCCACAGACCAGAGCCGTTTCCCCCGAAAGCGACACCGTACAGCCAATCACTCACCCCTGGAGTTGTCTTGGTCCAGGTGGTGGCGTCGGAACTGATATAGATGGAGGCGTTATCTCCCACGGCAACGAGCTGGCTGCTCGAGACGGCGACGGCTTCAAGCCAGTTGGTCGTTCCGATGCGAACGGTGCTAAAGGTGCCCGGAGTGTCTGACCAAATCACCAACCCGGCTTCGCCCACAATCACCAGACGACTTCCCTTGAAGACCACGGAGCGAAGGGCTTGGCGGCTGCCGGTGTCGGTCCGTTGCCAGGAAGTGAGGTCGGAGCTCGTGTAAATCTGGCCGAAGTCGGTGACTTGGACGTACCCCCAGGTTGAATTGAAGACCAAATCCGCCACGTTGTTTCCGTGGGGAAGGGGATTGGACCAACGCCACGGGATTGCCCCCGCGGGACGACTCGAAATCAGGAGCAGGAATGCTGTCAGCCAGAACCGAAAACTCATGCGATGGTGCAGGGTAGCAATCCTGCTGCCAGCAAGCAAAGGTGAGAGGAAACCCGCATGCGCTGCTGAAATCGGGCGACTAGCCGGTGACGGCACGCGGTAGAGGAAGGGTGAGGGCGAAAACGGATCCTCCGGGACCGGTTTGTTTTAGACTTAGCTCCGCTCCCATGTGGCGCGCCAGTTGTCGGCTGAGGGCAAGTCCGATTCCGCTGCCCCCCGGTTTGGTGGAAATTACGGGGGAGAAGAGCCGTTCTTGGAGCTCAGGGGGCAGCCCAGGGCCGGAGTCGATCACCGAAAACACCGCAGTCACCGCATTCCGAGTTAATTGGATTCGCAGGGTGCTCCCACGGGGTGATGCCTGGAGCGCGTTGTGCGACAGGTTCTCAAGAATGAGGAGAGTGAGGTTGGCATCCCGGTTGGGGAGGAGAAGCGATCCGCTGGCGGACCACTCCACCCGCTGCCCTCGTTCGGTGGCTTCCGGATCCAGGCGTTGCTGGAGCACGGTAAACAGATCCGCCGCCTCGAC
Organism: Verrucomicrobiota bacterium; assembly: GCA_025354845.1. Taxonomy (GTDB): domain Bacteria; phylum Verrucomicrobiota; class Verrucomicrobiia; order Limisphaerales; family UBA9464; genus CAIVQB01. The sequence continues at coordinate 5,590 of JANXMD010000627.1, forward strand.
CTCATAGTCCGCAAATCCGGAATCTTCCCGCAACACCCTGGCGACGTCGTCGATCATGCCGCGCATGCGTCGTGTCAGCGTGGTGGCGTCGTGGAGTCCTGCTGCAGGATCGCCCGCCAAGGTGGGATCGCGGAGCAGTGTCTGGAGGCCCGCCAACGGATTCTTGAGGCCGTGGATCAAGTGGGATGCCACGGCGCCCATGGCCGAGGTCTTGGCCGCGAGGCTGAGCTCAAGATTGGCCTGTCGGAGTCGTCGATTGCTCTGACTTAACTGTCGCAGGGCCCAGCCGACCACACCCACGGTCGCCAGACCGGCGAGTCCGAACGTCCAGGCGGCCTGACGGCGCAGGGTAGCGTCGAGACGCTCGTACTCATTAGCCATGCCCGTTCCGTCGAGGAGGAATCGAGCGAATCCCGCGACCCCGTTTTTCAACGAGTCCGGCACGGTGACCACCACCTCAAGCATCGGCTCGCCCGCAAGGTTGGCCGGGTCCACGATCAGGAATTCCTCCGAAAGCGGTCGGTGGCCAAAAAAACGCGCGCCAGCGATTCCCGACGCCGCCTCTTGGCGAAGCGTCTCGTCGAGCGGAACCGAGGCAACTGTCAACGGCCAGGCATGGACAAAGGTTCCGGAGGGCGAGTACAGGATTACGGAGCGAACTCCAGGCAGCTGGGGCAGTCGCGTGGTTTCCAGGATCGCGGAGAGGGGATCCGAGGCGCTCTCGTCGCCGCTTTCCCGCAATTGCTGACGTAACAATCCGGCCAGCAGGGTTGCGTCCCGTCGCGCA
>JANXMD010000641.1 GCA_025354845.1 Verrucomicrobiota bacterium
CTTAAACCCCTGGCCGCGGTGGCCAATCATGGGCGACGAGAGCGCCGCGAAAGTTTTGGGGCTGACTTCGACCGGACCGGGGATGTGCAACTTGACGTGAGCCATAACGCAGACGGGGAAACTTCCACACGGCGGGAGATCAGGCAAGCGTCAGGGTCCGGTGCCGCAGGAACCGGCTTCGGATTGTTCCAGAGCGTCCACCAACACCGGAAACCGGCAGCCGGAGCAAAGGGATCCCGCGGCCAGGCAGAAGTCGTGACGCACCTGCAGCAATCCCTGTTGCCGGGCGGCCGTCCATCGGATCCCAGCCGGCACCCCGCCCCACAAGCGTCGGCGGGCAAAGCGCAGATCCGCATTGTCCTGACCGGCCGGCCACTCCATCCAACTCTGTTCCAGCCGTGCGCGAACCCCCGGGTCGCCACCCGCCAAATCGCCCGAAGTCGCCCGCGCCAGCAGCCAAGGCAACACGGCGTTGACGGCCAAGTCGGTCGCGCGGGAGGGGCCGATCCAGGGCAGTGGACCCGCACGCCATCGCGACCGCAGGGTCCAGTGATTCAACCAAAAGGCATCCGGCGACCCCGCTTCAGCCCCTCCAGCCGGAGCGAGAAGTGCCACCCAACGTGCCAGTCGACCCCGGACTCCGGTGTCCTCGAGGAAGAACTGTTCCACCCGTTCGGCCCAGTGTCCCAACGCCAGCCAGCGGGCCGCGAGGGCGAGGCGGCGTTGGGGATGATTCGCCGGACGCAATCCCGCCAACCGCCACACCGAGGCGGGCAGCACCGCCTGATCCCAGGTCGTTCGTTCGCGCCACCAGTGATCCCACCGCGATCGCACGAACTCCCCGGCAGGCCCCCGCGGCAATTCGGTCGGCAGGAGCCCGGCCAGACCCAGGAGGCGCGATTCCCAGGCTGCCACCTCATTTCCAGACGGCGCGCTCGGCAGCAATTCGGCGAGCCGGCGCATGGACCACACGTTGTGTTTGTAACCCAGCGCGGCAAACACGCCCTCCCACAACACCGGGCCCCATCCCAGAGTCCGCCCGCGGCTTCGAAACTCATCCACTTTTCGCTCGAGACGGGCGCGCGCGGCCTGCTCCAACAGGGAGATGACGCGGTCTGGAGACTGGCGCCGCAGGGGACCGCAGCATCGACCCGGCGTGGTGGGCGGCACCCGAATCGCCGCCTCCTCCTCCAGCCAGGGCGCCATGTCGTCGAGCGGACAATCCAAAAACGGCGCCATCGGCAGCACCGCCCGTTCAACAACACGTCCCCCCGGCTCCCAAACCACCTGCAGCACCACTCGGGCGTAGGCGGGATTCACGGCATGACCGTGACCAAACCAACCGGCAGTCTGTAGATCGATTTCCACATCGCCGGTCACCAAGCCGCCATCGCCAAACTGGAGCACCGCATCGCGGAAATCCGGTCCTGGCTCCCGATTCCAGAATCCGGGATGGAGAACGCGCACCCGACGCCCGTCCAGACAGCACAATTCCATCCGACGCAGCCTTTGATGCCGCCAGATTTGCTGCATCCAACGTTCCGGCGGAGACGCCTCCTCGTGGAGCGACACCTCCTCCCCCGCCCGTTCTCGTCCGCGGGCCCGCCATCGGCAGTAGAAGTCGTAGGGGATCCCAGACATTCGTCAGCATGGATTTCCCGTCGGGACTGGGGTAAGTCAAGGCACGTCGTCCTGTGCGTGAAATGAACATTTTCCCGGCTTTCGTTGTCTGCGCGACCGACTCCATCATGGCTCCTTTTCAATCAATGACCCCATGGCGCGGGCTGGTTCTAGCGCTTAAACTGGCGGCTTCGGTCGCAGTTTGCGGGCGGCTGCTCGCTACCGAGGACGACACCACGATTCCCGGCTCGCTGGGCGCGCCCACCGGCGCGGTCCCAGAGCCCTCGCTCGACATCCGGCGCGACGCCACCGTCATGGCGGTGGAGCGCGTGATGCCCAGCGTGGTGAACATCGCCACCCGTACCTGGGTGAACAGCGAGACCGCCTACGAGCGGATGCTGCGCGAGTTCTACGGTTACCGCCGTGAACCGTCGGCAAACTACAACCGCGGTTCGGGCGTGGTGATCAGCGAGGACGGGTACGTGCTCACCAACGTCCACGTGGTCCAGGGGGTGGACGACATCTGGGTGCAGTTCAACGACGACTCCGAACCCATCGCCGCCGAGCGGGTCGCCCTGTCGCAGGAAAAGGATGTGGCGCTCCTCCGCCTCAAGCCCTCCAAGCCGCGAAAGTTTCGCGCGCTGAAATTCGCCAAGGACGACGATCTTCTGCTGGGTGAAACCGTGATCGCCCTGGGGTATCCCTTTGGTCTCAGCGGCTCGGTGTCACGAGGAATCCTCAGTTCCAAGTCGCGTCGCACCTCTGAGAAAGACGGGCCCGGCGAGCGCTTGGACATCGGCGATTGGCTCCAGACGGATGCCGCCATCAATCCCGGCAATTCGGGCGGCCCCTTGGTAAATCTGCGGGGAGAATTGATCGGGTTGAACGTAGCGGTGCTGCGGCCCGACATCGGCGCCCAGGGTATCGGCTTTGCGATTCCCATCCGTCGGGTCAATCAGGCGCTGGCCGAGACGCTCACCGGCGAGTCGGTGGACCACTTCTGGTTTGGCGCACGCCTCAAACCCGGACTGCGTCCCCTAACCGTTCAGAGCATCCAGCCCGGAAGTCCAGCAGACAAGGCAGGCATGGAAGTCGGCGATGCCATCCTTAGCGTCGATGGACGCCCTGCCGGCAGCGTGATCGATTTCAACCGCACGCTCGTCGCCGCCGCCAAGGACCGCGAAGTGGAACTCAAATTGCGCCGCCACGGCGAGACGCAAACCGCGCAGCTGCGGCTGGTGGACGAGCGGAACTTCTTCAACAACGAGCTGCTCCGACGCCGACTCGGTCTCACCCTGAAACACGTGGACGGCGGATTTATGGTCCAGTCCGTGGAGCGCGGCGGTCCTGCGGCGACCGTCCGATTGCAGCCCGGTCATTTCGTGGGCGCCATTGACGGACAGCAACCCGACGACCTCGTGGGTGCAGCCAAGCTGGTGTATAACAAGGCCCACGGCGACCCGATCCCCATGCAGGTCCTGGTCGTCGAGCGCTCCGGCTTCCTCGTCAACCGCTACACCGCCGAGGTAAAGCTCAAGAGCCGCTGAACCGGCGGTCCCGCAACGGTCCGACAAGTTTGGGAGGCCATCGCCTCCGGGGCCAAACTCGTGTGTCGCGCTTTACCGAGCCCGCGCCAGACCGCACCCTACGTCAGCACCACCGTGAGGCCGCGCCCCGTAAAGGACCTCCAGACCCATCATGAACCCTGCCTGCCTCAGCGCTCGTCGTCCCCAACCGCTCGTCGGGTTGATTTTGTGTTTTGCGGCCTGCTGGGTTTCAGGGCTTCACGCGCAGCCCTACTACGTGTCACCGGCAGGTTCGGATTCAAATGAAGGAACCGTGTCCCGCCCGTTCGCCACCTTACAGCGTGCCCAACAGGCGGCGCGCCGAACGCCGGGCACTGTTTCTCTGCGAGGCGGCACCTACTACCTCACACAGCCGTTGGTGTTCACCGACGCTGATTCGGGGACCGCAACGAGACCCGAAATCTGGGCGGCCTATCCCGGTGAAACACCCGTCCTCTCTGGCGGCTTTCGACTTCGCGATCTGCACTGGAAACCCGGCACGAACGGCATTTGGTCGACGCCGGTTCCGGCCGATTTGGCGACCGAAGAAATCTTTATCAACGGGGAACGCCAACACCTCGCCCGCTATCCCAATTTCAATCCGTCGGCCCAATATTTCGACGGGTTCGCCGCCGACGCCATTTCCACCAATCGCTCGGCGCGGTGGGCGAATCCCGCGGGCGGTTACTACCACGCCATGCATCCCGCGCTGTGGGGGGATTTCACCTGGCGCATTACGGGCAAGGACCCCTCCGGCAAGGTGACCCTGGAAGGCGGCTGGCAAAACAACCGCGGTGCGGCGGCACACAAGCAGTACCGGTTCGTGGAAAACATCCGCGAAGAACTGGACGCGCCCGGCGAGTGGTTCCTCGATCGCAGCGCCCACACGCTCTTTGTCATCCCGCCGGCCGGCATTGACCTGCGTCGTGCCGTGATTGAAGCGACCCGGCTGCCCAACCTCGTCGAGTTCCGCGGGACTGCCGCGCGTCCGGTCCGGTTTCTCACGCTGCGCGGACTCACCTTCCGTCACGCCGCCCGAACCGTGATGGACACGCGTGAACCGCTGATGCGTTCCGATTGGGCCATTTATCGCGGTGGGGCCATTCTGCTCGAGGGCTCCGAGGATTGCCTGATCGAGGACGCCTTCCTGGACCAGGTCGGTGGCAATGCGATCTTCGTGAATCGCTACAACCGCCGCGACACGTTCCGTCGCCTGCACATCGCCCGGGCCGGCGCGAGCGGGGTCTGCTTTGTCGGCGATCCGGCGGCGGCCCGGAATCCGCTCTTCAACTACGATCGAGTGCAACCGCTCGACGCGATCGATCGAACCTCGGGACCAAAATCCAACGCCTATCCGGCGGACTGCCTGGTAGACGATTCCCTGATCTACCTAACCGGCCGCGTGGAAAAGCAGACCACCGGAGTGCTCATTCAACTCGCGCAGGACATCACGGTCCGTCACTGCTCCATCTACGACATGCCACGTGCCGGCATCAACATCGGCGACGGGTGCTGGGGTGGGCACGTGATTGAGTTCTGCGACATCTTCGACACGGTGAAGGAAACCGGGGATCATGGATCGTTCAACTCCTGGGGCCGCGACCGCTTCTGGCGGCCCAACGTTTCGGAGGTCAATGCCTGGGTCGCGCGGGCACCAGGACTCCCCTTGCTGGACGCGGTGAAACCCGTGGTGCTGCGCAACAACCGCTGGCGTTGCGATCATGGCTGGGACATCGATCTCGACGACGGCTCCACTCACTACGTGATCACCAACAATCTCTGTCTTCACGGCGGGATCAAGAATCGAGAAGGCTACCAGCGCGTGGTGGACAACAACATCATGGTGGATTCCGGATTCCATCCCCACGTGTGGTACGCGAATAGCGGGGATGTATTCCGACACAACATCGTCTGGGCCGAGTACCAACCCGCCCTCATGCCGCCACCACCCTGGGGACAGGAACTTCGAGGCAATCTCATTCATCGCGCGGGGGCTACCCCCTCTCCGGCGACCCGGCTCCAGACTCAGAGCGGTCGTGACGACAATTCGATTGTGGCCGATGCCCAGTTCGTGGATGCGGCGCACGGGAACTATCGCGTTCGGGAAGGATCGCCGGCCCTCGCGTTGGGATTTGTGAATTTCGACCTGGACCACTTCGGCGTGCAGTCCCCGAAACTCCGCGCCCTCGCGCGGACGCCCGCGCTTCCGGGCGCGGCGGCCCGGAGCGAGTCGAAGGGTTCCCGCGACGCCACGGTGCGCAATTGGTTCGGAGGAGCGCGGGTTCGTGACGTCCTCGACGCGGGCGAGCAATCGGCACTCGGTCTTCCATCCGTGTCCGGAGTGCTCGTGGTGAAGGTGCCGACGGGATCCAGAGCCGCCCGAGGTGGACTGCGAAAGAACGATGTGATCGTTGCCTACGGCGCCACTGCGACCCCCGATACCGCGACGCTTTTCCGAGTGCCCCTGATCACCATTCTCAATCCGACGCTTCGCTTGAGACTGATGCGGGATCAGCACGAGATGACGTTGCAATTCAAGCCCTGATCCTCAGTGCCACCTCTCTTCTCTCGGATTCACGCCATCCTGTTGGGCCTCGCCTGCGTGGCACTCACCGGATGCTGCAGTCCTCAGCACCGATCGGCGGACCCCATGCCGGCCTTCGGTTCCGGCACCCGCATCTTGTTCCAAGGCGATTCCATTACTGACGGCAATCGCGGACGAAACACCGATCCCAACCACATCCTCGGCCACGGCTACCAGTTCCTGATCGCCGCCCGTTTCGGTGAATCCTTGGCGGAAAGGCATCTGGTGTTTCTCAACCGTGGCATCAGCGGCAACAAGGTCTCGGATCTCGCGCGTCGGTGGCAGGTCGAGACACTCGATCTGAAGCCAGACGTCCTCAGCATTTTGATCGGAATCAACGATCTGAACGCCGGCGTGAGCGCCGCCGAGTACGAGCGGCAATACGATCACCTGCTCACCGAAACGCGGATCGCGCTGCCCTCAGTGCGGTTGGTGCTGGGCGAACCTTTCGGACTACCAGTCGGCCATTTTGCCACGGAGTGGGACAGGCACCGGGCGGATCTCTCGGTGCGCCGGGAAATCGTCTCGCGTCTCTCGATCAAACATCACGCGGTGGTGGTGCGTTATCAGCGTGCCTTCGACGAGGCGATCCAACGCGCCCCGGCAGCGGAGTGGATCTGGGACGGCATCCACCCGACCTATGCGGGTCACGAGTTGATGGCGAAGGAATGGATCCGAACCGTTCGAGCAGCCTGGCCGACCGGCGCGGGGATCACAGCACGCCCTGTTCGAGCGGCTCCAAATAGATGAACTCCGGGGCCTTCACGCCGGCGTCTTTGCGTATCTGAACGAGTCGCGGTGATTCGAAGAAGGCGCGGGCCTCGTCAATCGAAGTCCAGGCGGAGAAGTGGACGATCCGGTTGGGATCCGACGCGTAGCGAAGCACCTGGTAGCTGCGTTCCCCGGCTTCTTTGCGGATGCCGGCAGCACGATCGAAGACGAGCTTCCAGGCGGGATAGTCGGCGACTTCGTGGAGGATGAGGACGTGTTGCATGAAAGGAGGAAACTCGATCGCGTGCGGAAAGCCTCCACTCTCGTCCGCGGAAACCCAAGGGATTTGGTCTTCCGAGCTCGAGCGCGACCGTTTGAAACGGCGACGCACTGAATTCAGCCTTCCTCCAAGGTGGCGCGACTTGGCAAGGTGCGGAGACCGTGCGCGAGCGCTGGCGCGAATTCACTGAGCAGGCCGAGACCTGGCTGCTCGCCGTCATCTTTCAGCAACGTCCCGGCAAAAAAGCCGCGGCCGTGCGCTTTCTGCTGCTCGCGTTGAGCCGGGTCTTCGCGCTTGCGGTAAAGATTCGCCGCATCCTCTACAATGCACGCATCCTTCGCGATTCGACCCTGGGTGTGCAGGTCATCGCCATCGGCAACCTGACGGTGGGCGGCACGGGCAAGACACCGGTGGTGGAGAAGTTTGCCCGGGCGCTGCAGGACGCGGGGCGCAAGGTGGCCATTTTGTCGCGCGGGTACCGCTCGCGTCCCAAGCCGTTTGCCGAACGCAT
>JANXMD010000659.1 GCA_025354845.1 Verrucomicrobiota bacterium
CAAGGCTCTTCCATTCAATCCCAGAAGCGTTCCAACCTCGGAAAATCAGCCTCGTTTCGCCCGCGGCCACGAGGGAAAATGGCAGCTTTGCGTCGGCCATGGAAGTTGGTTCAATAAGGCATCAATCTCGCGGTCATCGGCGGGGGACCAGCAGGACTGCGGGCCGCAGAGGTCGCGGCCGCCGGGGGCGTATCGGTCACGGTCTTCGACGCCAAGGCCTCGGTGGGACGCAAATTCCTCGTGGCGGGCCGCGGGGGCCTCAACCTCACCCACGACGAGTCTCGATCCGATTTCGTTTCCCGGTATTCCGGCCCAGATCCCGCGGCTCCACTCTGGGACTCTCTCCTGAATGATTTCGACGCGGCGGCGCTGCGGCGATGGGCTGCCGAATTGGGGGTGGAAACCTTCGCCGCGAGCACCGGACGGGTCTATCCGCGCGAATTAAAGTCGGCACAACTTCTCCGGCGGTGGGTGCATCGACTTCGAAAATCCGGGGTTCAATTCGCCATGAATCACCGTTGGACGGCGCTTCATCCACGCTCCGCAGGCGGTTCGATCTCACTGGACTTCGAGACTCACGGAGACGTGGTGGCCGTGGCTGTCGATGCGGTGCTGTTCGCTCTAGGAGGCGGTTCGTGGCCTGAGACCGGATCCGACGGCGCCTGGGTCGCGGGTTTTGAGCGCCTATCGCTTTCAGTAGCGCCCCTGTGCGCTTCGAACTGTGGCTGGGAAACCGAGTGGCCTCGATCGGTCCTCGATCTCGCGGAGGGACTCCCACTGAAGAACATCCAAGCGTCGGCCGGAGCCGCATCCGCGGCCGGAGAGCTCATGGTCACCCGCTACGGACTCGAAGGGGGAGTCATTTACAAATTGGGAGCGATGCTGCGGACGATGACCGAACCCGAGATTTGCATCGATCTGAAGCCGACGCATTCGGTCGATACGCTGGTTCGAAAACTTGGAGTGTGTCGTTCGAACTTCCTCCGGGAAGCCCGTTCGCGATGGCGCTTGGGCGATGCCGCCTTTGCGTTGCTGCAAACTCAATGTGGAGACGCACCTGAGTTTCCGAGTACGGAAGCAATCGCCAGGGCGGCGAAGGCGTGTCGGATCCGGCTTCGCGGCCCGCGGCCGATTGCGGAGGCGATTTCCTCAGCAGGCGGGATCCGGTGGAGCGAACTGGACGACTCGCTCATGGTGCGGCGCCTCCCGGGCGTGTTCGTAGCCGGGGAGATGATTGATTGGGACGCCCCGACCGGCGGATACCTGATGCAGGGTTGCTTTGCCACAGGCTCCCGCGCCGGCACGCGCGCGGTGGATTGGATGCGGACGCATCTGCAAGTCACGGCCGGTGGCGCAGGTTGAGTCGATGGACAACTTCCAGCGGCTCCATCTGCAAGTCCGGTACGAGCGAGCCGCTTCGAGCGGTCTCAGCACGCCAAAACCAGGGGAACGAAGCCGTGTCTCAGAAATGAGCCGCTGAGGGCTTGGATTCCGAGTCGACCACTCGACCCAGGAACGCCACCGCTCGCGCACTCGAACCTTGCCTGTGGATGCGCCATTGGCGGCGGATGGGGCCGCAATTCTCGATTCAAAACGCCAAAGGAGACGCGCAATGAGAAGCACACAACACGTCATAAACGACGTATTCTCTTGATTTATTGCATTAAGGCGCCACTTTTGGCGCGTATGAAGAGTGATTCTAATATCACCGATGAGGCGCTTCTCACACGGATCGGTGAGCGTCTGGCCCGACGGCGCCTGTCGAAGAACCTGACACAACAGCAGCTTGCGGAGCAGGCGGGCTTAGGCGTGCGGACGGTGCAGCGACTGGAATTGGGCGCGGCGGCGACGCAGCTTTCGGGTTTCGTGCGGATTTGTCGGGTGCTCGGTTTGATGGAGCGGTTCGAGACGCTCGTCCCCGAGGAATCGGCTAGCCCCATGGCGCAATTGAAACTGCAAAGCCGGAAACGGCAGCGGGCCACGGGTAAACCGGCGTCGACTGGGACACCGAAGACATGGACGTGGGGTCAACCGCAATGATTGCGAAGGTACAACTCTGGGGTCGGACGATCGGCGCGGTATCGCTCGACGAGGGGCGCGAGGTGGCGGCGTTTCAATATGACGCCGCGTTTGCCCGCAGCGGGATCGAGCTCTCTCCGCTGACCATGCCGCTGAGCGAGCAGGTGTATGAATTCCCCGCGCTGCCGCACAACACCTTTCACGGCCTTCCTGGATTGCTGGCGGATTCCCTGCCCGACAAGTTTGGCAACGCGTTGATCAATGCCTGGCTGGCGACGCAAGGACGGACGCCGGAAAGTTTCGATGCCGTGGAGCGGCTTTGCTACACCGGCACGCGCGGGATGGGCGCGCTCGAGTTTGCACCAGTGCTGGGTCCGAGACCGCGCACGGCGACGAAGATCGAGATCGATGCACTGGTGCGGCTGGCAGGCGAGGTGCTCACGCATCGCGGTGATTTGCAGGGACACTTCCACGAGGCTGGGAAGGAGAAGGCGCTGCGCGACATCCTGCGTGTGGGCACGTCGGCCGGCGGGGCGCGGGCCAAGGCGGTGATCGCGTGGAATCGCGCGACCAACGAGGTGCGCTCCGGCCAGATCGCGGCGGGCGACGGTTTTGAGTACTGGTTGCTGAAATTCGACGGCGTCGCCGGCAACCAGGACAAGGAACTCGAAGACCCGAGGGGCTACGGCGCCATCGAGTATGCGTATCACCTGATGGCGAGGGCCGCGGGCATCCTGATGAGTGAATGCCGGCTGCTGGAGGAAAACGGGCGTCGGCACTTCATGACTCGCCGCTTCGACCGGTTGGCCGGCGGGGCGAAGTTGCACCTGCAGTCACTCGGCGCGCTGGGGCATTTTGATTTCAACCAAGCCGGGGCCTACGCCTACGAGCAGGCACTGCTGACGATTCGCCAGCTCCAGCTGCCGATGGCGGCGGTGGAGGAGCAGTTCCGGCGGATGGTGTTCAACCTCGTGGCGCGGAATCAGGACGACCACGTGAAGAACATCGCCTTCCTCATGAACCAACAGGGAGAGTGGTCGATCGCGCCGGCGTTTGACGTGACCTACAGCTACAATCCCTCCGGCTCCTGGACCGCCACGCACCAAATGACGCTGAATGGAAAACGGGATGGCTTCACGCGGGTGGATTTTGAAGCGTGCGCGAAGGCGGCTCTGATGAAACGGGGCCGGGCCGCGAGGATCATTGAAGAAGTGCGGGCAGCCGTGAAACGTTGGCCCGAGTTTGCGCTGGAGGCGCGGCTTGCCGACGAATGGCGCGACAAAATCCAAAAGACGCACCGCCTGTCGTTCCCGGAGAAATGAGACTCAACGAATCCAACGCCTTTCTGCGCCAACAGAACCCGGCTCCGG
>JANXMD010000662.1 GCA_025354845.1 Verrucomicrobiota bacterium
CAATGTGGGTTTGAAAATTCCACACACCGATTTCGCCGCCTGCGTTGCTGAACCAGGGTTTGCCCCAGTCGTCCTGGGTGAGTCCCCACTGGCCGCCGTTGGGGGCGGTGGATTCCTTGCGGGTGATGCCGTCAGGGCTCCAGCGCAGTCGGTAGGCGTTGTAGGTGGTATAAAGCCAGTTATCCATCGCCCACATCAGGCCGCTGGGCTGGTGCTCCATGTTACCTCCGCGCGGACCACCGGAATAGAAGGTGCGGTGGGTGTCGGCAACGCCATCGCCGTCGGTGTCGCGCCAGGCCTCGATGTCGTTGGTGTCGGTCACGCCGATCAACACCTCGTCCTGAAGCGGCAGGACCATGCGCGGTAGCGTAAGGTGGTCGGCAAAGGCGGTATGACGATCATAGACGCCATCGCCGCGGGTTGACTCGTGCCGCGAGACACGCGATCTGGGCTCGTGTTCCCCCGTGCCCTCGATGTCCTGCATGTAAGTGCGCATCTCGACCACATACATGCGGCCATTCCCGTCGAACGAAATCGCCATCGGTTCCACCACGTCGGGTTCGCTCAGCACCCGTTCGAGTCGGTAGCCTTCGGGGAGTTGGATGGTCTTGAGTTCTTCGGTCGGGGACAGCGGCGCGAGATGTCGTTCCACGGAAGCGGGCTGGCCAGCCGGCAGCGCTTGCAACGGAGGTAGGGGCGCGGCCTGGGCTGAGGACCAGGAGAGCAAACCAGCCGCGGCGAGACCGGCGTAAACAGGGCGGAGATCGGACATGAGAAGGAGTCAGGCAATGATTTCGCGGACGATTCGCGACGGCTTGTCGTCGAGGAGGGAGAGCTCACGGCCACCGCGACGGTAGAGGAGTTTTGTCGGATCGAGGCCGAAGAGGTGGAGCAGGGTGGCGTGATAGTCGTGGTGGGTGACCACATCCTTTATGGCCTTGTGGCCCCACTCGTCGGTCTCACCAAAGGTCATTCCGCCGCGGATTCCACCGCCCGCCAGCCACATCGTGAACCCATAGGTGTTGTGGTCGCGGCCCACTTTGTCCTTGGGGCCGTCGTTTTGGATTACGGGCAAACGACCCATCTCCCCGCCCCAGTGGACGAGCGTGCTATCGAGCAGACCGCGGCCCTTGAGATCCTGGATCAGGGCCGCGGTGGGCTGGTCACTTCGCGAGCAGAGATCGGGAAGGGCCGTGTAGAGGCCGCTGTGTTGGTCCCAGCTCTGACCGTTGTTGATGATCTGCACGAATCGGACGCCGCGCTCCACCAACCGGCGGGCAATGAGACAGCGGGTGCCGTAGTCGCGCGTGCGTTCCTCGTCGATGCCGTAGAGTCTTCGCGTGGCCGCCGATTCGGACTGGATATCCATGGCCTCGCGCGCCGCGGTCTGCATGCGGGCCGCCAGTTCGTAGCTGGCGATGCGTGCGTCGAGATCGAGCTCCCCCGGATGGTGTTGACGGTGTTCCTGGTTCAGTTCACGCAGCAGTTCCAATTGGTGCTGCTGCGGTGTGCCGCGGAGGTGGTCAGGTGGATCGAGATTGAGGATGCGAGGCTCGATCGGGCGCATGACCGTGCCCTGGTAGAGCGAGGGAAGCCATCCGTTGGACCAGTTGTGATCGGCAAGCAGGGGCAGTCCGTTCGGATGGGTGAGCGTGATGAACGCCGGCAGCTCTTGGCTGGCGTTCCCGAGGCCGTAGGTCAACCAACTTCCCAAGGTGGGTGCGCCAGCGGTGATGCGGCCATTGGTCAACGCGTAGAGGGACTGGCCGTGATTGTTCACGCCGGTCTGCATGGATCGAATCACGCAGATGTCATCGACCACCTTGCCAAGATGCGGGAGCAACGACGAGAGTTCGGTGCCGCATTGGCCGTGGCGTTTGAATTCCCAGAGTCCTGGAAGCACTTTGGAGCTCGCCTGACCGGCGTTGTCGAACCGGAGCTCGCCGGGGAAGGGTTTGCCCTCCCACTTCTTCAGCATCGGCTTTGGATCGAAGAGGTCCATGTGGCTCGGGCCACCGATCATGAGGATGGAAATCATTGCCCGAGCCCGCGCGGGGTGGTGACCCGGCTTGGGCTTGAGATCGTAGGTGCGCTGCTCCAGTTCGGGTCGGGCAGGTTCGGCGAGCAATCCTTCCTGTTGTAGTAACCAAGCGAGCGCGGTGGATCCGAGGCCGAACGCACCCGCGCCCAGAAAGTGGCGTCGCGAGCAAAGTCCCTCAGGCAGTGCACTGGCGTGGGAATGCGGGGTCATGGCATGGCGCGTAGAATTGGAGATCAATCCAGGTAAAGGAATTGGTTGGACCCCATGAGCACCTGGCAGAGGCTCGCCAGCGCCTGGATTGAGGGATCAGGCGCGGGAATTCCGGCGGCCTCCTTGCCCGACTTTGGTTTTGCTGTTGCGGTCGTTGCCGCCGCACGGAGCGTGGATTCCTGGGTCTTCAGGTATTCCAGAGAACGGGTGACTTCCCGGGGAGTTGCCGAGGTGGCGTAGAGCAGCTTCCAGAGCTTTTCGATGCGACGGCGATCGTCGTTGGGAAACTCGCGTTGAAGTCGCGTGGCGAGATCGGTGGCGCGCTCTAAGATGAACTGGTCGTTGAGCAACATCAGGGACTGGGTGGCGACCGTGGACGACGAGCGCACCTCGCAGTTGGGATTCACCACGGCCGCATCGAAGGACTCCAGCACTCCGACCGGCATGGTGCGCCGCACCTGCACGTAGATGCTGCGGCGCAAGGCGGCGGATCCTGCGGGGTCCACCCCCACCGAGTCCCCGTTTCCGTCCTTCCTCTGGCGTCCCACGACGTATTGTCCCTGGGGCGTCACCGCCACCGGAACAGGCGGACCGAAGCGTTCCGGATCCAGCTTTCCACTGATGGCAAGCAGGCCGTCGCGAAGGCTTTCGGCGTCAAGACGGCGAAGCTTGTAGCGACCGAGCAGGCGGTTGTCGGGATCCTGCCGAAGTGCGGGTGGATTGACGGAGCCTTGGCGATAGGCGGCGCTGGTGACGATGAGGCGTTGCAGTCGCTTGAGGCGCCAGCCGCCGGCCATGAAGTCATCGGCCAGCCAGTCGAGCAGCTCGGGATGACTCGGGCGTTCACCCAGTGCGCCGAAGTTGGCCGGGGTGGCGACCAGCCCGGTGCCGAAGTGGTGCATCCACACCCGATTCACCCACACCCGCGCGGTCAGCGGATTCGCACGATCGGTCAGGCGATGGGCAAGCTCAAGTCGACGGCCGGTGGTCGGGTGATCGGCGATCTTCGCGGGGAGGTCGATGTTCAATCCACCGAGTCCCATCACGGTTAGCAGCCCCGGCTTCACGGCGGCTCGCGGCTGCTGCGGATCCCCTCGGTGGAAAAGGGCGGTCTCGATGGTGATCCCCGGTGCCTCGACAAGCGCATCAAGGTGGGGATCGGCGGGCTTTCGGGCGCGTTCCTTGGAGGCGCGTCCGCGAATCTCCTCCACCCGCTTTGCTCCGTCTTTGTCGATTTCGCCGAGGATGATGTGATCCTGGAAGGTGGGATGATCGCGCAGCAATTTGAGTTGCTCGGGGGTTCGCTTGTCCGCCGGGGTTCGGCGCGCACCGATAACTGCGACTCGTTCCGCCTCCGGGACGAGCAAGAGCTGCTTTTGAACGAACACCTCGATCAACTCGTTGTGCAGCTTGGTGGCTTCCGCGTCCAGGGCCTTGGCGGCGGCTTCGATTCGTTCCGCCTCGGCGCGGTCGGCGGCGGGCATGATCGAAATCGCCCGCTGGGCCGGCGTCTTCCACTGCTTCCAGTCGAAGGCAGGTTCAAACACGGCGCGTAGCCGGTAGTAGTCGGACTGCGGTATCGGATCGTAGCGATGGTCGTGGCACTGCGCGCATTGGACCGTGAGTCCGAGCAGCGAGGTGGAGACGATCTGGACGGTGTCGGCGATGACCTGATTGCGGGCGAGCACCGGATCGGGCGGGTTGTCACCGGTTGGATCCGGCGCCATGCGGAGAAAGCCAGTCGCGACCACCCGGTCGAGATCCTTCGGGCTCAGGTCGGGAGTGATTCGGCCCACCAGTTCATCGCCGGCCAGCTGCTCGGTGATGAATTCGTCAAACGGTTTGTCGTCCTGGAACGCTCGGATGACGTAGTCGCGATATCGCCAGGCCCATTCGCGTTCGGAATCGGCTTCCACGCCGCCGTTGGAGTCGGCATAGCCCGCCACGTCGAGCCAGTGACGTCCCCAGCGCTCACCGTAGGCCTGAGACTCCAGCAGTCGATCCACCACGCGGGCGTAGGCGGTGTCGGAAGGATCCGCGATGAAGGCTGCGACCTCTTCGGGCGTGGGAGGTAGGCCGGTGAGGTCGAAGGTGACGCGTCGGATGAGGCTTTCCGGAGACGCCGGCGGGGCAAACTTCAACCCCGCCTTTTCCAGCGGAGCGAGCAGGAATGGGTCGAGGGGAGTTCGCACCCACGCCGCGTGCCGTACCTTCGGTGGAGTCGGACGCCGAATTGGCTGGAAGGCCCAAAAGGTGCGTTCGTCCTCAGTAATCACCAACGCCGGAATGTTGTCTGGTTCGGGCCGAACGGTGCGAGCGCCCTGGCGGATCCAGCGGTCGAACAGCGTCACTTGAGCCGGAGTCAGCCGCTTGCCGTTTTTCGGCATTTCACCCGTGGCAACGACTTCCAAAAGGCGGCTCGCCTTCGGCTTTCCCGGGGTCAGAACGGGGCCGGAATCCGAAGCGGTCAGCATCCGACGACGCTGACGCAAATCCACGCCGCCCTTCGGCTTCTCCTCGTCGCCATGACATTGAAAGCACTGGGCCTTCAGAATGGGCCGAATATCGCGTTCGAAGGTTGGATGTGACGGATGGGAGGTTGCCGAGGCGGCGTTGAGGCCGAGGCTTAGTGCCGCGGGGAGAGTCCAGCACACGAGGCGTCGGATCGCGCGCGACCGGGCGCGGGAAGCCGAGGACTGGGTGGGGATCACCCCTGAAGAAAACACCAGTCGGGAAGCCGATGGCAAATCCACACTCGCTGGAATCGACACAATTGCGTTCCGGAATTCCCCATGACAGGCCCGCCGGACTTTTCTAGCGTGATCCGATGATCCCCAAGGCCATGTCGCGATGCCGGGTTCCCAGGTCGGGCTTCACTCTGATCGAACTGTTGGTGGTCATTGCCATCATTGCGATTTTGGCGGGCATGCTGCTGCCTGCTTTGGGACGAGCGAAGACGAAAGCCCAGGGGATCCAGTGCCTGAGTAATCAGCGGCAGCTCACCTTGGCCTGGATTCTGTACGCGGGAGATCATGTGGATTCCCTGGTCTGGAACGATCTCACGGCGGACGGAGCGGGTTGGGTGCGTGGTGTCCTCGACTACAACGGGGCCAATCCGCACAACACCAACCTCGCGAATCTGCTGGATCCAAACTACGCCAAGCTGGCGCCGTACACGCAGTCGGCCGGTGTGTACAAGTGCCCGGCCGACCGGAGCTTCGTGGTGGCGGGCGGGCGGCGAGTGCCCCGGGTGCGGAGCCTTTCGCTCAGTCAGGCAATGAATTCCCGCGATGACTGGCTCAACTACCTGACCAAGAAAAAGTACGTTGTTTTCCGAAAGTTGACCGACCTCACCTTGATGGGCGCGTCGCAGGCGTATGTGTTCATTGATGAACATCCCGACAGCCTCAACTACGGAGATTTTGCGGTGACCATGAACGATGGCGTGGCGCCCTCGGCGATCTACATCATCGACTATCCCGCCAGCAGCCACGGCGGGGCGGGTGGCATGAGTTTTGGCGACGGTCATGCGGAGATTCACAAGTGGGTGGATCCAAGAACGGTGAAGCCGGTGCTAATGAAATCGATGGCCCTGGTGGTGGCGTCGCCCGGCAATCGCGACATGATGTTCATGTCGGACCATGCTTCGATTCGGTCCGAATAGCTTCCGAGACTGGATTCGGCGTGATCGCCGCTGCAGACTCGGCCCCATGAGGTACTGGAACGTTCTCCGGCTGATTTTCTGCGTTGCCGCTGGTGCGGCGCTGGTGCGTTCCGTTGCGCAAGAGGCGCCGCCAGAGGCCAGTCTCGGCAAGGACGGCTATGCGCCCTCCGGCGACGAGCGGATCCACTACGTGACCGCCGGTACCGGACCACTGCTGGTGTTGATCCACGGATTTCCCGACTACTGGTATACGTGGCGACGTCA
Source organism: Verrucomicrobiota bacterium (assembly GCA_025354845.1). Taxonomy (GTDB): domain Bacteria; phylum Verrucomicrobiota; class Verrucomicrobiia; order Limisphaerales; family UBA9464; genus CAIVQB01. The sequence goes on from JANXMD010000662.1 coordinate 6,180, forward strand.
GATGCCCGCCCTCGCGGCACGCTTCCAGGTCGTGGCCATTGACCAGCGAGGATACAACCTCAGTTCGCAACCTGTCGGGGTCACCAACTACCTGATGGAAAGGTTGGTTGGCGATATCGATGCCGTGGTTCGGCATTTTGGGAAAGAGAAGGCGGTCATCGTGGGACACGACTGGGGCGGCATGGTGGCGTGGTCCTTTGCGATGGCGCATCCGGAGAGGACGGAGCGCCTCGTCATCTTGAACCTACCGCATCCGAACGGGCTTCAGCGAGAACTGGCGCACAATCCCGAGCAGCGCAAGAACAGCGGTTACGCACGCGAGTTTCAGAAGCCCGATGCGGCCTCCAAATTGTCCGTGGAGGGGCTCGCCGGCTGGGTTCATGATCCCGGGGCGAGAACCAATTACGTGAGCGCGTTTCGACGCTCCTCAATCGAGGCCATGCTGAACTACTACAAGGCGAACTATCCCCGCGATCCCTATCCCGAACCTACCTACGACCGGCCCAAGGTGCGCTGCCCGGTGCTAATGTTTCACGGATTGAAGGATACGGCGCTGCTTCCGGGCGCACTCAACGACACGTGGAACTGGATCGCCTCGGACCTGACCCTGGTCACAGTGCCCGACGCAGGCCACTGGGTTCAACAGGACGCTGCCGAACTGGTCACGCGAAGTATGGTGGCATGGTTGAACCGGTGACGTTGCAGGACGGAAGGGACACGAATTGCACGGTTTCTCACGGATTGGGTCGTGATAAAGTCCAGGCATTCACGGAGCCCGTGTCGCGAACGCATTCGTGCGGGAATACTCATGAACGGTTGGATTAGGCGCGCTTGATGTATTTCTCCAGCCGGCAGTCAAATCCGCCGAGGTCCACGGTCTGACGCAGTTCCAATTCGAGCGCTGCCGGCGGGTTCGGAATTCGGATTGGATTCGGAAACACCAGCCTTCCTCCTGGCCGGAGCACGGTGGCTGCGACTTGGAGGAAGTCGCCGATCAACCCGCGGAGATCTGGCACCGGGATGCGGCGTCCCATGGGCGGGTTGGTGAGGATCAGGGAGACCGTGTTGGCGCCGAGTCCGGGCAGGCGTCCGTAATCGTGGAAGTCGCCGCGCACAAAATGGGCGGTGACGCCCTGGAGTTTGGCCGCCTCGAAATTCTTTCGGCTCACCTCAAGAGCATCGGAATCGAGGTCCGATCCGATCAGCGTCCGCACGCCGCCCAGGAGACCGCGTTCGATCAACTCGAGGCCGGATCCGCAGAAGGGATCCCACGCCACCTCGTGCGCCATGGGGCCGGCGAGACGGGCCATGCAGGCGGCAAGCGGCGGATGCGAGGCCGCGCGAATGTCGCCCTGGCGATAAAACAGTCGCGGATCCGGAACCAACCGCGGCGTCAGCTCCACCGACAATCCGCGTTCACCTGGGTGCACAGCGATGGTCCAAGGCGCCTGGTTCGGATCGTTGAGCAGTTCCGGTCGGAGGGCATGGACCCGATCGGCGATCTGGCGGACGGCGGAGCGCTGATGCCCGAGGGCCGCGAAATCCAGGCGGTAGCGGATCGGGCCTTCGTGAAACGCACGCAGCAGCGACACGGTGAACTCGGAGGCGATGCAGTCCGCGATGCGGTCGGCGGTCCCGCCGCCGCCCAGGTCCGGCACGGTTCCCAGCACGATGCCCGCGGTGTCGAAACACCGCAGACGGTACACGTCGGCGAGCGTAAAGGGATCGCGGGTCTGGATGACGACCAATCCGGGACGGACCAGAATCGACTGAAACACCGCTCCTGCAGCCGCCGCGGCTTCGACCTCGTGGGCCACGATCCCTTCGAGCCCGCGGCGTCCGCGGAGGTGCACGGTGACTGCCGTGCGGGGCCGGAAGAGACCCTCCATGCGGATGGATCCCGGCGACTCATTTCGTGCGAGGCGCGCTTTCACGCGCTGCGCGGTTTCGGCATCGAGCGGGACGCCGGATTCCTGCAGGGATTCCAGCGTTGCGGCGCCACCGATGCGACTGAGCGTGCGGCCTAGCGACTTCAATTCGCGCGCCGACGGGTCCGCCTGCAACCGGGCGAGCACTTGGGCTTCCTCCTCTGCGCTGGCCCCGAGCTTGGGTAATGCCTCGAGGGCGTAACGGCGAATCTTCTCCTGCGAATCGGTGAGCAGGGGACGGATCCAAGCGAGCGCCGCCTCGCGTTGGGCCGGAGTTCCCGTCTCGGAAATCACCACGCCAACCGCGCGGATCACGGAAACGCGTTCCAATCGTTCGGCCGGGAGGGCGGCATTGAAGCGAGGGACCTCGACCTGCCAGAGTTCCTCGCAGGAGAGCGCGCGCAACTGGCGATACAGTTCCTTGCCGGGCTTCTTGGCGCGGCGTTCCGGGTCCGGGGAATCAGACATGCGTGAATGTATCGGACCTCAGGCGAAGATCGATTGCACGGGGACGCCCTTGCCGTCCTCGGTGGCGTAGAACGGGCGCTGCTCGATGTTGAAGGCCGTCTTGGGACTGATCCCCATCGCAGTGAAGATCGTGGCGTGGAGGTCTCGGAGCGTGACCGGATCCTTGACCGCGACCAGCGGACGCTCCTCGGCCGTGGCGCCGTGGACGTACCCGCGTTTCATGCCGCCGCCAAACATCACCACGCTGGTGCCGCCGGTGAAATGTCGGTGCAGGCCGTAGTGCTTGGCCTCCTGCAGCGTTTCGGATGGCGAGGTGGCCTGATCGGTGGCCTTGGATCCGGGTACGCCCTCAATCAGTGCGTCGCGGCTGAATTCGCTGGCAAGGATCACCAGGGTGCGGTCGAGCAATCCACGCTCTTCCAAATCGATCACGAGCTGCGCGATCGGGCTGTCGATTTCACTGTGCATTCGCGCCACTGTCGAATGGCCGTCGGCGTGAGTATCCCAGTGAAAGAAGGGCACGTATTCGGTCGTGACCTCCACGAACCGCGCCCCGTTCTCGACCAGTCGGCGGGCAAGCAGGCAGCCGCGGGCAAAGTGGCTGTCCCCGTACATCGCGCGGGTGGCGTCGGTTTCGAGGGAAAGATCGAAGGCGGCTCGCTCCTTGGATCCCAGGAGTCGTTGCGCGTTATCCATCGATCGCAGCATCGAGGCCTGCTGGTGGTCGCTGAGGTATTCGCGATGCGGGTTTTTGTCGATCAACTGCCGGTAGAATCGGTAACGATTGGCAAACCGTTCGGGCGACATCCCCGGCGGCGGCTTTACCGCGGCGGCGGCGGCGGCGGGGTCGGGCAGGTTCATCGGGCCGAATTCATTGCCGAAGAAGCCCGCCGTCGTGAAGGCTTTCAGCTCTTCGGATTCGCCGTGGCCCTCAAGCCGCTGTCCAATGTTGATGAAGGCGGGCATTACCGGATTGCGGGGACCCAAAACCTTCGCCATCCAGGCGCCGAGATGCGGGCAGGCGACGGTCTGCGGCGGAACGTAGCCGGTGTGCCAGTGGTATTGATGCCGGGAGTGGAGAATGCTTCCGAGATCCGGCTGGATCGCCGAGCGGATCAACGTGGCCCGATCCATCACCGACGCCACACGTTCCAGCCCCTGGCAGATGCGCACGCCGTCGACCTTGGTGGGAATCGAAGGAAACGTGCTCAACATCTTCGACACCGGCAGGCCCTTTTCGTAGGGGCTGTAGCGCTTCGGATCGAAGGTCTCGGGTGCCGCCATACCGCCTCCCATCCACAACAGGATGCACGCGTCGGCGCGCGGCTTGAGCGCGTCGGCGGGTGCGGGTGCACCGTCGGCGGCCCACAGTCGCGGCGCTGGCGCCATTAGGGCAGCGAGGCTCGCGGCGGAGAGCTTTTTTAGAAAATCGCGGCGGGGATTCTGAGGATCCAGTTCCAGCGGTTTCATGGCGTGATCAGGTTCAGGGGAAATCAGGTCAACGGATGAGTTGGAATTCGGGAAGCAGCAGCACCGACCATAGTAGGTCCTCCACCGCGTCCGTCGAGGGCGTGACGCCCAGGGTGCCGCGGGCGAGCTCCAGCTCCGGACGTCCGGGCGGGCGTGCGAGGGCGGCGCGGTAGAGCCAGTCGACCAGCGCGTCGGGTGATTTCCAGGAACGGGCGGCGAGCTTCTTCGCGCCCTCGTGAACGCGGGCTGCCAGCAACGGGCCGTTGCTGAGATCCATCGCCTCAAGTGTGGAGAGCTCGTCGGGTCGAACGCTGACGATCTGTTCGCGGTTCGGTCGGCCCAGGGTGCGCTGCAGCAGATCGCTCTTCAGCAAGGCCGTGCGGACCATGGGGCGTTCGGCGAGCGTGGCCTGAATCAGCGTGGCACTGATTCCGCCAGCGGTGCTGTCACGCCAGGCGGTGTCGTCTACCACCACGACCGGCTCCCAGCTGACACCGGACTCCGGAAGGTGGCCCTGTCCATCGGGTTTGGCGTGGGTCGCAAGCCAGTCCGGACCGGTGGCGAGTCCACCGGTCCGTCCATCGGTGAACCGCCAGCGGGCTTCGAAAAATAAACCAGCCGGATTGGGCGCCTCGCCGCCGTTCCGGGCGGTGATCACAAACTCATTGGTGCCGGTGTGCAGGTGGGGCACGAGATCGATCGATTCCACCGTCTCCCAGGCGTCATCGGATTTCACCTTCTTGCCGTTCACGTAGAGAGTGTAGGCGTTGTCAGCGGTGATCGCGGCGCCGGCATTGCGGGGCACTGAGGCGAGCAAGACGGTGGCGCGGAAGGTGGCGGCATCTCCGGCCGGCGGTGGCGAGGCACCACGGGACCAGATCCAGCGGCCCTGCGGGTGGAAGGTGCGATCTCCCCGGGCACGCACCACGGGCGCATCGAAGCGTTCCGGTGCGGTGTCGGTGATCTGCCACAACCCGTCGAGGAACTCCTCCGCGGAGAGTCGCTTGGCCCGCGGTCCGGAGTAGTGAAAGCCGTGGTCGTCATCGCCGGGCTTCCGAACCTCGGATCGCGACTGGTACGCCGCCGAGTTGGCGATGAGCGACAGCGTCGCCTTGAGGTTGTAGTGGTTGTCGGCGAGGTGAACGGCCAGCGCATCGAGCAGGTCGGCGTTCCAGGGCTCGGTCTGCATCGCGTCGGTCGGATGAACGATCCCGTGTCCCATGAGGCGGTGCCAGAAGCGATTCACCAAGGTTCGCGCGAAACGTCCGTTCTCGGGATGGGTGAGCAGCTGGGATAGCTTCTTCAGGCGTTCGGGCCGCGGTTGATTCGCCTCAATGTTGCCCAGCTCGGGAAACAGCCAACCCGGCGTGGCCATCTTGCCTGTGGGCTTGTCGCAGCGGTGCAGCTCCAGCGGTGTCTCGGAATAAACTGCCGCCAGCCCATAGGAATCCTGAAGCGTCCAGCGGTCGATGAAGCTGTCGTGGCAGGAAGCGCACTTGAGATTGATTCCGAGAAACGTCTGACCAACCGACTGCGCGAACTGAACCGGGACCACCTGTCCGGCACTGACCGCGCCACGCCACTGAATGCCCCGGGAGAAGCCTTCGCTGTCAGCGCTCGGGGCGATGAGCTCCCGGGCGAATTGGTCGTAGGGTTTGTTCTCGATCAGCGCACGATACAGCCAGGCCGAGATTTGCTTTCGTCCGCCGTCGATGTAGCCGGTACCGGCATAGTCGTTGCGGAGCAGGTCATTCCAGAACGAGAGCCAGTGCTCGGTATAGGCCACATCGTTGGTGAGCAGTTTCTCGATGAGGCGGGCGCGTTTGTCGGGTTTGTGGTCGGAGAGGAAGGCGGCGAGCGCGTCGGGCTGGGGGAGGAGTCCGACCAGGTCGAGGTGCACGCGTCGGGCAAACTGAGCGTCGTCAATCGGCGCCGGGCGCGGCTGATGAAGTCGGGCAAACTGAGCGTCGACGATTCGATCGACGAGATTGGTCCGTCCGCCATGCGCCAGCGCGAGCTTCGGTCGGCGGGGTTTCAACGGTGGCTCATAGGACGGCTTCCGGAACGAAAATCCCTCGGTCCAAGGCGCACCGGCGGCGATCCATGAATTCAACTTGGAGGTCTCGTCGGCGGTCAACCGCGGACCTTTGGGCGGCATCTGGGCGTCCGGATCCTTCGACAGCACCGCGACCAGCAATTTGCTGTCCGCGGGCTTTCCGGGAACGACAACGGCCCCGTTTTCCCCGCCCTTCAGCAGGGACTCGCGGGTGTTGAACGAGAGGCCGCCCTTTTTCTTGTCTCCGGTGTGACACTCCCCGCAGCGCTGGCGGAGGATCGGGACAATATCGTGGGCGAAGTCGACCGGAACCGGTGCGGCCTCGGGGAGCAGGGCAACACCGGTCGTGGCGAGCAGCAGGGCGATGCGGAGACGGCGCATGATGGCCCGCTCAAACTGCCACAACAGCCTGCGGAAAAGGAAGCGGCCTTGTTGGAAAGGAATCGCCCCAGCCAATGGCTGCCACGGGGCTCGGGTGCGTGGGTGGAGGTGGGCGTGCGGGCCGGCGGTCCAAACCGGTAGCTCGCGTCGTGGAGTCCGGCAGCCAGGCTGCCGGTTTGGAAGCGGCCCGCCGAAATCGGGGGCGAGTGGCCGCCTGGTTGAACTCGAAGACGAAGTCTAAAACCATCGATCGACATCGATGGAATCCGCGAAGCCAACCGGTTCAAGAAGCCCCAGCAGGTGACTGACCTCGACCGCGTCCCTGAATCCATCTCCCTCAGGATCTCTGGGGTTAAACTCGGCTTCAGGCAGCGGGTGCATTGGTGGAGCTGTGGATGCAGGTGGGCGGTCCAAACCGGTAGCTCGCGTTGCTCGCGACCGGACTCCAGGTGTGGGATCCGGGTTTTGGAAATCAAGTCGTCCGGCTCAACAGATGATGGACGACGTCAGCGGCGGTGTAGTGCGTGGCGCCCGCCGGGATGAATCGGGTGAGTCCGGCGACCTCATCGCCGGTGGTGATCAACGCGGGCTCCGGAGAGCCGTCGGACTGAATCTGTCCAAGGCCGATGGTGGCCATCAGGCCGTTACAAATGCACTTTCGACCCTCGGTTTCTTCGACGTGACCCCCCTTTCGGATGAAGTGTTCCTCCGGCTCGCCGGGGCATCGGTAACCGAGTTCGTCCGGTCCCTTTCGATAGGGGCGCCGCAGATAGCCGAGGTCACAAATGCGGTGCCGGTCCCGGTAGGTTTCGGCGTCCGCTAGCGTGCCTTCGAGACGGGCGACCTTGAAGGGAAAGCCGGTAGGGGAAGCGAGCGGATCGGTGAAGACATCGAGGGTTCCGGCGCGCACCGAATTGAGGACGCGTGATTTGAGTCCGGCTTCGACTCCGGATTCGTCGCAGAAGGCAAAGGCAGTGCCCACCTGAATCCCGGCGGCCCCGGTTTGAAGCGCTTCGGCGAGGCGTTGCGGGGTCGCGTACGACCCGGCGAGCCAGAAAGGAAGTCCGAGCGCGCGGATCTTTTCCAGATCAGGGACGTCGCGGTCACCGTACACCGGTTCGCCACGTTCGTTCAACTGAAGCGCGCCGCGCGGTGGGGCGTTGTGGCCACCGGCGGTGGGGCCTTCCACGACAAAACCGTCCACTCGACCACTGGCCTTGCGGGCGAGGGTGAGGGCCAGGACGTAGGAAGAGATGATCGCGAGGAATTGGGGACGTCGAAGGGGCGGAACCGTTCCCCCACAGAACTCAACCGGGTCGAAGGTGGAAACGAAGTCGTCGCCGGGTTCCGCACCCTCCACCTCAATTTTCAACCGAGCGGGAAGGCCTGCGGCGAGTTGGTCGAGGACACCCGGAATCGCCATGGGAATGCCGGCACCCATGAGAACGTAGTCGACACCGGCGAGCAGAGCGCCAAACAGGGAGGGCAAGGTGGGCAGCTGAACCTTCTGCAGGTAGTTGATGCCAACCCGGCCCGGATGACCCTCGCGGGCCAAGAAAACCTCGGCGAAGTTGGCCACCACCAACCGCTCCACTTGGGACCGCAGCGGGGGATGATTGAGCAAGGGAAGCGGGCGGAAGGGTTCGCCGGGAGCTTTGCCGGCAGCGACGTAGTGCTGTTCCCACACGCGTTTCGCCACGTCGGGAATCGGAAAGTGGTCGAAGGCTCGGCGCAGGTGTCCCCCGGGATCCCCCTCCTGAAGACGGCGGGCGACGATGACGTCGATCGCGGTGCCGGAGACGACGCCCAATTGTCCGAGCTGCGAGACGGTCCGGGCGAGCCGCCAGTTGGAAACACCGGTTCCCATGCCGCCCTGAATGATGATCGGATGTGACATCGTGATTGGATTCCACCGCCGCCTTCCGTCCTCTCCCGGATCGTTGGAACGATTCCACGGGAGGAGGCCGGAAGACCGACGTCTGCCCGACACGCTGGCTGTCGTCGGGCAAGGGATCCAACCGCCGATTGGCGATCTGTGACTCGTCTTTGCTTGGAGAGGCTGAGGAGAAGTCGCGGTGAACGGAGATGGCCGGCCGCTTAGATCTGCGATGCCGGCATCCGCTTGAGGAACACGTTGATGATCTTTGAAACGTTGTCCTTGTATTGCGGATCGCTACTGAGCGTCTTCCACGCGGGCGCGCCACCAAACCCCTTCCAGTGCTCCTTGTGCGCTTCCATGCTCTCGCCAGAGACCATGTACACGAGATTGGGCATGCCGGTGCCGAGGATCGTCTGCGCAAAAAACACGGGAGAGAGTCCGACCTCCTTCATCAGCGGCACCTCGCCGGCATTGAACATCTTCACCTTGTTGATGCCCTTGCCTTCGCTGTGGCTTTGATAGGTGCGCAGCTCGAAAATCCAGGGTTTCTTCTCCGCGGCGGAGGGGGGGACGGCCAATTGCTTCATGGAGTCGAACGCCACCAGCAGGGAACTCTCGAATCGCTGGTAGGTGGGATCCGATTTCGCGGTGTTGAGATAGTCGCCGGCGGCGGCCTGATACGCAGCGTCTGCGGCGAGCTTGGCGGGCACCTCGGCGAAGGCGCCGGGCGTCGCGAAGGGAATCAGAACGTACACCTTGTTGTTGGTCGTCTCCTGGATTTCGGTGAACACGCCGATCGGTTGGATGCCCAGGCGGTTGTAGGCGGGCACTGCCGCTTTCTCCCAATACTCACCGATGCGCTGGACCTGGGCTGCGGTCTGCGTGGTGTACACGCGCAATTCGTAATACTGCGACGCGCTGGAATCGGCGGCGGCGAGGCGTTGAGGCAGGACGACTGCCGCGAGCAGGGCCACGAAGGCCAGCAGGCAGCGGAAGCGACGACGGGAGGCGGGAGTCATGACGGCCACTGCTAGGCGGGGACCGTGGGACGAGC
>JANXMD010000680.1 GCA_025354845.1 Verrucomicrobiota bacterium
TGTCGTCGTGGAAGCCGCCACGGAGCTCGCCCGTCCCGTCTGGCTTCCCATCGGCACCTACACTCCGTCCAGTGGTACGTTCCATTTTTCAGATCCCGAGTGGACCCGTTATCCCACTCGCCTCTACCGCGTGCGCCTCCCGCGAAACCCCAAAGGACGCCGGGGCGGCACGTTGGACTGGTCGGTTCGATTCCCGTCACCCGCTCCCTCTCTGGACTGGCTAGGATTCACGGACAGGTGGTGGCGCTGACATCGCAGGTCGCAACGATTCCCAGCGACGGACAGGAGTATCCACCCGATCCGGTGTGGACCCCGACCACCGCCCGAACCAGGTAGTCGACGGAACCGATACTGCTCAATCCGCCGGAAGCATCGCGGAAGCTCAGCTGCCCCGCAGGCACGATTCCCTTGAGCACCCAGTTCGATGCAGCGCGATAAGCAGCCTGGCTTCCGGCACTCGCAAGGCCTGCCTCGTTGCGGTAGACCGCGTATCCGTCCACGGCATCCGTCGATGCGCCCCAGGTCACATCGATCACGAAATTCTGCCCGCCACCGGTGCCGGATCCACCACTTTCGCTACACACCTTCACGGCGGCGGGCGTCGACGGAGGCGCGATGTATTTCATCCGAAGCGTCGGGTCCCCCAGAATGTAGTTGGCGGTCACCTGCTGGAGGTTAATCCGGTTGTAGGTCGCCTTCTGCATCGCTCCAAGATGCATTCCAGCGGCCATTGGATCCACCTGGTAGGGTCCTGCGAACACACTGCTAGTCGCATCGCCAATCCAGCTGACCGACAGCACGTCATTGGGCAGCGCCAGGCAATGCAGACCCAGCGAGTCGAGGAGGTTCCAGTCGACAAAATGCGAACCCCGAAGGAACAGGAACCCGCATCGGGGTGAGATCGATCCCCCTGCAAGTTCTTCGCTCGCGTAGTTCCAGGCACGGTTTCCCTGAATCGTGGACCGGCTGCTGAAACCGCCGTGAATTCCCCACAGGATATCCGAGTTTTGGGCGAAAAGGTCCTGCTTGAAGACGCCGAGGGATTCACGCCCGTAACCCGCGTGGTCCAGGATATTGCCGATGGTGGACCCCATCTCGAAGAAGTTTCCAGCCTGTTCATACACGCGCACGCCATCCGGGTAGGTGCGAAGACCCAGCTTGTAGTTGTGCACCTTGGCTAGGTAGCGACGCAGCAATTGGTACTCGGCCAACCGGAGAGTGGAATGCGGAGCGGCCAACAAAGTCGCCGGATTCGCGTAATATTCCAGTGGGGCAAAGTCGATGCGACCCACAGGAATCTCCAGTTGGCCACCGGGGCCGTGTTCGGCGTCGGAAGGAAGAAGTTGATTGTCGTATTTGAAATCACCAGCCGCGTTCAATTGGATGCCATATCCGTCCCCGTTTAGCGGATGAGCGTCCTCGCAATCGCCAGGACATGCATTGGGCGTCAGCCCCGGAGCACCGGGAGGAAAGATCGGATCCGTAGCATCGCGCCACTCCATGTGCGACATGTCGCCGTAGAATACATCCGCCGGCCATGCTCCCGTATGATCCGGTGGCTGTCCGTGAACGTGCCCGTCCACCGGATCATATCCAGAGTATGGAATCGGAACCCGACCCAGCAGGACGATCTGAAACTCTCCGGAAGGATTCGCGGCCCAGACATCATGAATCTGCTGTTTCACCGAAAGGATGTTTTCGTGCCAGCTCTGCCGTCCCGAAGGCAGGTACCAGTCCAGATCGTTCATGCGCCGGGCGGGGATCTCGACCACTTTCCAACCATCCTGCCACAAGTCATTCCGGTAGAGATCCAGGCTTGCTTTGAAGCTCGGGAGGAACGCGGTGTTGGCCTCGCTGGCGGGGTCCAGCAGGCTTTCCTCAATCACCAGGAAAACCGTCCCGCGGTTGGCCAGCGGATCACCGATCCGGCCCGCCACCAAAGTCGGATGCTCGAAGGGGGAGTATTCGTAAATCTCATCTCCATGCATCTCGCGCGGACTCGTCTGCAACCGCCCAATCCGATACTCGTACAGGTGTCCCGGCACGGCACTCAAGTCGATCCAACGGTTGGTTCGAACGTCCACCCCGACCACCTCGACCTCAGGCCCATCCCATAGCGTGAAGTAAGTTCCCACTTCGCGACGGAAGATTCGATAACTGTTGGTGAAGCTCGTTCCTTTCCAGTCTCCCTCCCATCCAGCAAGCCATTCTAACCGGAGTCCGGTTCCCGTGTCCGTCGCCAAGAGTGAATTCCGCTTCATGCTCAGCCGGTTCCAGAGCTCTCCAAACTCGGACGAGAACTGAAATTCAGGAGTCGGACCGGAACCGACGATGATTCGGTCCGTTGGCACGTTGAAGGTCTCAAACTGGTCAATGAATCCATCGGCATCCATCACCGTGTCGCCTCCGGCCGGCGATGCCCCACCTATCCACAACCCCGAGGCACGCTCTTCGCCGGTCAGATCCGCCACAACGCCCGATTGGGAAACGCTCCGAAACTTCGCATTCAAGTCCATCGACTTGGTGACCGAGGCCCAGACGCGCTCTGAGTTGTAGCTGATCTGGACCTCATACCCCCAGCGCTCGCCGGCCGGCAGATCGGAGACAGTGGGGACATCGATCGGCAGCACCAGCGTCGGAGACAACCCATTGTCTATTGTAGTAAACAACTGAAGTTCCGGTGACGAGACTCCGTTGGTGACAATCATTTTCCAGCGGCCGCACTGGAAAAGACCGAGCGTCCGCGACGGTCTGCGGGACGGGCTGGTCATCCAGTCAGGCACATAGGTGAATCGAATGGATCCGGCGAGGAAGTCGATATTTCGGCGTCCGTTTGCTTCAACGACATCATAGACCAAGGGCTGGGATCCGCTGCTGAATGCGGCGGCGTTGCCGTCGAACGACTCGACCAACCTTGCACCAACCGTGCTGCCGACACGCGGAAGCGATCCTTCCTCGGATGCAAACTCCGCTGTACCGAACTGCCAGAGCCCAAGCCTGCGCGGAGGCGAGACGGAGTTCTGCGGATCACTCTCGGCCGAATCCACAACTCCGTTTCCATTGGCATCCTCGACATAATCCGGAATCTGGTCCCCATCGGAATCCAGGGGCCGGGGCCCTCCTTCGCCGGGTTGCGAGGCCACATAGTGGAAACCCAGATCCACCGCATCGTTGACGACACGGGTCTGATCTGACCGGGCAGTGTGCAGCACGAGACCTGCGGTGGCGGCAGAGCGGCTTCCCTGGTTGGAAAAGGGGGATTTCCCGGAGATTTCGTTGACTGCCTGATACCATCCGCCGAATCCCCCGGCCGCCTCGGCGTATTGGGGATTCGCCACCACCGGCAACTCGCCGATCACCGGAACGCCGGTAGAGAACCCGTTGTTGCTGAAAGTGCCGGCAAACGGCCCCCAAATCTGAACAACCGTCGAATCAAACACGTTGTCGATCACCGTCCAAGCCTTCGCCGACTGCATTTCACGGCCGAGAATGAACCAACCAAAGCCGGGATCGGGCGGATAATGGACATGACGGAACAGGTTGTTTGACACTTCCAGATCTAGCGAAGCGGGAGTGCCTCCCTGATAGGCGCCCCCCCAGCCGGAAAGGCCAAACCACACGAGCCCGCGATTGAAGAGGTTGTTCTTGAGCACTGCCGACACCGACACGGTGTTCATCGGCGAATAATTCAGGTACACTCCATGAAACTGGCAGTCCGAAATGTGAATGTTTCGGACCGGCAGTGCCGCGATGTCCCCAAAGAGGGCAAGGAGATTGTGAAGGAAGGGCTCCCCGGCGGTGGTATCAATTTCGGTAAACCGGAGTCGAATCTGGCCCAGCGAACTGATCTGCTGAACGCGGGTCCCGTTTACGTCCCTAAACGCATTCAATGCAGTCACAACTCCCAGGCCCCCGCTCGGCGGAGCGCCCTCCTGAACGAGGGTTACGTTGATGATTCGGTTCATGGACCCCGGTGTTCCGCAACTGACCAGCGAGGCACCCGTGGAACCGAGATCCACCGCAGAAATATAGGCCCAGCCGAGGCAAACGCCGTTGGTCAGTGTCACGCTCTTGTTGAACCGGGAGGCGATGGAAAGGTAGTCGATTCGCGGATAGTGGTAGCCAGGGCTCCTCCAGGTGTCTGAAACCGCCTCGGCCCGGCCCCCGAGAATGACGTCCCCAGCGTATTCAGCCTGCAGTTCCACCGGACGGATGGTCGTAAAATCACGGGTTGATATTTCCGGCGTCTCCCCCGCAGGAACCTGCTGGGCGGACAGCGACTGATAAACGGGTGAACCCTGCGGTTCGAGATAGTAGCCTCCCGAGAGACTCGGGGAGAGAAACTCGTAGATGGAGATCGGCCAGAAATTACCGCGCAAATCCATCCGCGTCTGGCGCTCCTCGAGGGGAATCGCCGCGCCGCCGGCATCCGCATAGACATCCAGTCCTGTTATCCTTGAATCCGTCGAGGCGATGGTCCGGCCAATGATCGAGTTGCGGATTCGTAGGCTGGAGAAGGATCGATAAAAATGCTTTGGCGCCTCCAGCGGTTCATTCCCGTTCAAATAGATCGAAACCGCCGGGTTGCAGAAGGCCCAGCAGTCCGAGGCGGTAGCATAGGCGACGTCCATGACACCCATTTCAGCAGTCAGCGAATCGACCTCCGGCAACTGATTGGGCGCAGCCCCAACGATCGGGCGGTCTAGGTGGGCGAACAGTGCGTTGTAAATGTGGTTGGTTCCACCCACGACGAGGATGCCCTCGCCGCGGTTTGAAACGACCGGATGAAGCGGATCCGTATGGTCCGTGCGGGAAACAAACTGGAGGCTGTGAAACCGGTTCTCCGTGGCGCTGTTGACTTCCAACCCGCGGCCCAGGTGCACAAACCGAGCATCGTGCAGGTCGATCGGATCAGGATTGTACCACCATGCGAGGCCGCGAATCCCATAGGTGCCCGCGAGGAAACCGGTCGAGGAATCAATGCGATGCCCCACCGAGTCGTCATCGCGGCCCGTAAAGATTGCCGGCCGGTGACTCGTAGTTGCGCAGTTGAGAGATCCCAGGATCCAGACGGAGCCGGCAAACGGTGGATATTTGATTACTGTGCCCCCTTCGAGTGTCGTGGTGCCCTCGAGAAGAAGATCGCCGTTAATATAATACGTCATGTCTCCCTGGAACACGAAGTCGCGCAGCGGCTGCGGAGTCAGCGTCTGAAGGTAATCCACCACCAGTCCCGGACGCCCGAAGTCCCGCTGAAATTCCGGCGATGCGAATTCCACGGACAAATCCGCTCCTACTGGATCCGCCGAGGCCACACGCCCCCCCCTCCCGGGAAGCGTTGCAAGCTGGTTGCGGGCTGACCGGTACTCGATCGCCTCGACGAGAAAACGTTTTCCATCCTCCAGAATCCAGCGCTTCCCTACCGGCAGGGAATCGCCGTTCTCCGAACCGACGGCGAACGCCCTGCCCTTCCCAATTTCCATCGATCCAAAGCCAATGACCACATCCTGCCGTTCGATCGCGCGGATTTCCGCTGGCACCCCGGTTGAATCCCATTTTTGATACACCCGCGCCGCCCGCACCGCGGCGAATTCGGCATTGTGAAATTCGGTGAAAACTTCGATCCAGGTCGTTTCCGGATCCATTCCGAGAGATTGAGGGGACGGCGGTGCTTCGCGAAGAATCACATCCTGTTCAATCCCTGAGGTGGACACCGTGTAGCGGAGATCGGCGGAGATCGAGTCGAACGCGTCCGGATAGACCATCTGCGTTGTCCCCAGTATGTGGGCCCGGCTCTCGCGGACACGTCCAAGGATCGCGGTCTTTCCTGAGGCGACATCCCGATAGCGGATCGCGACCACCTGACTCGCAAGGATTCGACCATCAGGAAGGAGAACCTGCGTTGAGTCGGTTCGACCGAGGCGCGGCGTCAACCGCACCCGATGCTGGATCGAGTCGGCCACGACCCCTCCATTCGACTCCCGCCATTTGCCCTCCGATTCCCGCAACATTCCCGAGGCATCCTGATAATGCAGACCCGGTTGATAGTGCCAGTAACTGTTGGTTCGCGTCTCCAGGCGGCCGATCGCGTTGGTGGATGGAATCAACCGCTCGACGACCTTGTAATTGAGTCCGAGTCTTGATCCAGAACCCTCGCGGGATTGCGAACCAGCCGCCGGCACGGCTCCCGCACAGGTCGATTGAACCCCCAACGCTCCGACGGCCGCCAACCACGCGGCAGTGATGATGGAAACAAGGCGAGCGGTATCCTTCATACGGATGCAATCTTCTGGGGGCAAATCTGGCCTGAATTGGCGACGCTGGATTGGAATGGAATGGAATAGTTCAACGAAGCCGACTTCCTTTGATCCCACCACTTGGTGCCCAATCCTTCAGAATCAGAAGCCCAGCACGAGATCAGCCATTCTCATCAGTACGAGCGCAAAAGTGCCAGCCCGGAATGGAGCGGTTCACCCCACAAGACGCAATCGGAACCCCTTTACCAAACGGAGCGACCCGTCCGCCGGGGGACCGCAACACCGGGAATCCGCCCTCGGGGGCAGTGTTGGAGTGAGCTCGTCGTCCCTGGAGCGACGGCACGACCTCGCCAACAGGTCTCCCATCCGATCAGCCCCGGTCGATTGGCCCATCGGATTCAAGCGCACCTGGGGTCGGATCGGAAGGGCGTTCAGATTTGGCCTAATGTTTTCTTGCTGAGCCGCTTGCGGCGGTTGGTGCCGGGGAGGTGTTCTCAAGGATCTTCGAGGCTCAGCCGGCTCATTCGTTCCATGATGGCCCTGGCCTTACGTTGGTTGCCGATCGCCTCCCTCAGCCACCGATAGGGTTCAAGACTCACGGAAGAGCACCTGAGGTCGGGGCTAGACCTTTGACTATTGGAGAACACCGAGGTGGCGTTTCCATCAGTCCTGCCGCCTCGGCTCTGTCATGGGATTCAGTTTCCACTTCTCCCTGAGCCACCTCGAGGTGGAAATTCGAACGGGGAAGCCCACAGTGGGACGGCGAAATGAGCTCAAGGGAACGGCTCAAAATGGTGGTCAAGTCACGGCTGCGCGGCAGCACAGCCCTACCAGTCGCATTCGACCTGAGACTTAGTACCTGTTCACCCCGGAATCCGCCTCGTTCCCTCGGCGGTTACGCTTTGAACTCCGCGCCAAGGGCGCGGTGGTGGACGCGGTGGGAGTTGAAAGGAGTGAGCGATGCGCGATCGTGCATCGACCTGCGGAATCATTCGGGAATCTGCGCCTTCCGAATTTCGCGACTCGCACCACAACGCACCACCACGAACCTTTCGTGCCCCGTCCCGCCCCGTGAAATCGCGAGCTGGGGGCGGGGGGGAGGCTCCCACTCCAACATCGGATCCAGGCCAATGGGTACCCCAACACAACATTCCAGAACAGAGGCCCCAAGGCCGTCCTTTTCAATTCTCTCTCACCGTTGCTTCCAACGAATCTCGGCTCTGGGAAATCTCCCAATAATCAAAAGAAACCACCTGCCACGGCGACGGAAGATCCGCCTCGATTTCCTTCCCCACCGGCGCCCTGCGATAGGCGAATCGCTTGGGGAACAGTTCCAATGTCACAGGTACCGATCTGAACCCAGACGCCACGCGCTACTTGGCACGCACCCGATAGAGCCGGGCGGGGTATTCGCTCCACTCGGGATCGGTGAAGTAGGCCGTACCATCGGTGAGGGTGAGGGTGCTCACCGGCGACCACACCGACTGGGCGAGGTCGGTGGTCGCCTCCACCACGACCGGAATGTTGGTCGCCCAAGAGATCCGGAAGTTGAATCCGTTGGCCTGCCGGCCAAAGTCAGGCCGGCCGGTTAGGATGACGGGATTGGGGATCAACCAGACTGAAGTTGGCTTTAAGCTAGTCGAACTCCAACCTCTCGTCCCCGCTAAGTAATAGAAGGTAGGATGGCGGGAGCCGCCAAAAGCAGCGTAGTCGGTCTCATCACCCGTGAGGCTCGGTGCGTCTCCCAGAAAGTAGACTCCTTTCAGACCGGTACAGCCATAGAACGCTCCATCCCAAATCGTCGTGACGCTGTTGGGAATCGTAAGGCTGGTCAGGCCAGTACAGTCTTTGAAAGCAAAGTATCCGATACTGGTGACGCCGTTGGGAATCGTGACGTTGGTTAAGCCGGTGCAGGAACTGAACGCTTCGATCTCAATCGTCGTGACGCCGTTGGGGATCGTGACACTGGTCAGGCCGGTACAGCTACCGAACCCTCCAATATTGGTGACGCTGTTGGGGATCGTGACACTGGTCAGGCCGGTACAGCGAGTGAACGCAGCGGAACCGACGCTGGTGACGCCGTTGGGGATCGTGACGTTGGTTAAGCCGGTGCAAGAACTGAACGCTTGGAACCCAATCGTCGTGATGCTGTTGGGGATCGTGACACTGGTCAGACTGGTACAGCCAACGAACCCTGCGATACTGGTGACGCCGTTGGGAATTGTAATGCTAGTCAGGCCGGTACAGCCATAGAACCCTCCGATACGTTTGACTCCGTTGCCAATCGTGATGTCGGTCAGGCTGGAGCAATTGTCGAACGCATCGTCCTCAATCGTGGTGACGCTGTTGGGGATCGTGACACTGGTCAAGTGGTCTCCGGAAAAGGCATAAGAACCGATCGCAGTAACCGGCAGGCCACCAATCGAAGCTGGAATGTTGACCGTGGTGGCAGTGTTTTCGGTGCGACCCGTGATGGTGATTTTTCCGGCTTCGGTCGAGAACAGGAAGTCCTGAGTGCGTCCAACCGTCGGCAGCGCGGCGGTGACCACCAAAGCGAGAAGCAGGATCGAATAGACGTTTCGGACCCTGGCGGCGACGATGCCCCAACACAGTCCGGGTGCGATTTCGGTTTTCAAATTCATGGGCGTGGTTGGCTAATTCCTCCTCCGCTCGTCGAGAGCCAAAGCCCGCAACGCGCCACCCCTTCCGAAACGGGGATTCGTACGAAGGGAATGGCAAACGCGGAAATATTGCGAGGGGGAATTCCGGTGCTCCTAGGCGTTGCTACCATGAGTTTGAGTCGCGTACCTATGGGCACATCGGCAACCCTACGCTTCGGGGTACCTAGCGGAATTTCCGAAGCAGAATTACCTCCACTCTAAAAAACCCCAAGGGCACCGCAGATGATTGCAACGGGTTGCGAGAGAGGCAAATGTTGACCCAATTAGGGGCATTATCCCGTTCAATCGCGGAGACCGCGCGGTAGGGGGCTGATTGTCTTGTCGGGCTGCGCGAGGCAGCTTGGGGAAGCTTCGGGGGGGCGCCCGGCATCGGGATCCCCCTGGTAGAGGAAGCGGGTTGCCTTTCGGCCGCCTCGCTTTCCTTTCTCGACGACGATCAGCACGCCATCTCGGGGGAGGCGCCTGGTTATCAGATCTATACAGGTTACATTTGGAGCCCATCGCGCTGGCGGTTTCCGCGAGTCTTGGCGCTACCCCGCCGACAGCCTGTGCAATTCCTTCCCTTCTCTGGGTCAGCTAGGGGTGCGACTCCGAACGGGGAGGTCCGCGGTTTGGGGTGAAATGATCTGAGGGGGCAGCTCAGAATCGCAGCTGAGTCACGGCTGCGCGGTAGCACAGCCCTACCAATCGAATCTAAATTCGGACGTTGGCCTGGGCGCCTTGGACTCCGCGCCGGGGGCGCGGTTGGAGTTGAATCCATTTGCCCCAATTCGATTTGGGGTACATCGGTGCACGCGACAAACGAACCCAGGTAGGCGAAGCGCAGGCGGTTCGATTGGGCTGGGTTTTTGGTGTTGGTTCCGGCTGGTACGCCTCGGGATCTCGGGGGCAAAGCCGTTTGAAAGTGAGGCGCCAAATCGCTTGGCATTCGTCGAGAGGCGAGACTATGCCGCCCCGCCGGGGCTTCCATCGTGGCGGGGCTGCCCGAGCTACAAAGATGCCGGCCCCACGGGCCTTCCGCTAGCGACTTTGGACCTTCGACTTGGGACTTTGGACTCCGCGCCAAGGGCGCGGTGGTGGAGGCGGTGGGAGTTGAACCCACGTCCCTGAAAAGACCAACAGCAACGAACTACATGCTTAGCCGGGCTCGTTTGTCGGCAACATGGTGACCGTCCGGCATGGACCCATGTCGCTTAGTTTGCATGAAGTTTCTCGGTCGCCGACGC
This sequence comes from Verrucomicrobiota bacterium, assembly GCA_025354845.1. GTDB lineage: Bacteria > Verrucomicrobiota > Verrucomicrobiia > Limisphaerales > UBA9464 > CAIVQB01. The sequence continues at coordinate 10,165 of JANXMD010000680.1, forward strand.
GCAAGCTCCGCCGTCAACCACGCCTGCTATCAGCGTTTGTTCCCCTCAGCAGGTGTCGGGGGGCAAACGTCGAGCCGTTTAGGCTGCGAGGGCCAACTCTTCGTTAGCTAGTGATGTTTGGTTCGCGTGATTTACGAGGCCAACGAACCGTCCTCGGCATGCCGTCGCTGAAGGGACTCTCAAGTCGAAACCAGTACGCCCCCACAGACCGAATGGCGGGAGCAACGTCGTTGCCGCATCCCGGGGAGTCAATGGGGGATTTCAGAGGCCGGACAGGGAGAGGGAGGACACGGATTTCACGGATTTTCACGGAGAAACCAGTACCAGGTCCCAAATGGAGCCAAGGGCGAGACGCGAACGCATCCGACTTCGGGATACCGCCACGACGGCGCTGCGCTGGTCGAGGGAAGTATGGGCTGAGCGGCAGCTCAGCCGTACCGGTGGATCGAGACTTTCGACTTTGGACTTTGGACTTTCGACCTTCGACCTTGGACTCGCGCCGCGGCGGCGCGTCACGGCAGGTAGTGCGGCGGCTTCTGCTGCGTGGCTTGGATGCCGTCGATCTCCTGGCCCATCATGGCGTGGTCCAGATCGTCGAATCGCTTCAGCAGTCGTGCGAGGAGTTTCCCCTGCTCGATCACCACTCCGTTTAACTGCTCATGCTGTCGCTCAAGATGCGCGAACAGCGATTCGAGCTCGGCGATCCGTTCGGCCGGGTTCTGGGACTTGGGGATTGGGGCGCTCACAATTCATCCTCCCGCTCGGCGAAGAATAACTGATAGGCGCGGTCGTAGTCCTCCTTGGCCACGAGGATCTGCGCCTCGCGGTCGAGATCGCCGTCGTCGGGAAGACTGGGGTCGGTGTACACCTGCTCGGCGGATACGCCGTGCTTGTCGAGCCAGACCAAAAGCAGCTCGGTCTTGATGACCGGCCCGGTAAAGAAATGCCGCACGGGACAAGGCAAAGGGGAAAAAGGAAAAGTCGAAAGTCCAAAGTCGAAGGTCGACGGTCAAAATTGAGAAGGAGAGGGTGAGGAGTTGAAGCGCTGAAGGGTTGAAGTGGGAGATTCCTGCGGCGATGCGTCACCTGGAATCCGGTGCGTTTGATCTCCGACCTTCGATCTGCCATCTCCGATCTTCGAAATCCGTGTCCAACCATCTCCGACCGCTTGCGACTTGCTGCCGCGTTCCATTCACGCAGAACGGAAAGTGACGGCGGAGCACTGCACCGCCCTACCGGTTGATTTGGTGGCTCGAAGCTCCTGCTTTCATGCTTTCCAAATTCATCCTCATCCCTTGCTGCGACGAAGGGGGGCGAGACCGTAGTGGACGACCAGCGCCACCGGGGCGGCGAAGACGAGCACGGCGATGAGGCGTTCCCAAGTCCAATTGAGGACACCCGACTGCATCGGGAAAAGCGTAATCATCAGCCAGGCGCTGAAGCGCGTGTGACCGAGAAATCGGCAGCCAGCGGGATAGCGTCGGCGGAATCCGCTCCACAGCGCGAGCGCGCCGAGGGCCAGCACGGCCGCGGTGACCGACAGTTGCACGGTGGCCTGCCCGACTCCGCCGCGGCCTGGATGCTGTCGAAACTGCCAGATCCAGTGCAGGCCCGACCACACGAGGGCAAAGCCCGTCTGCATGGCGGTGCCGAAGGACGCCTTGGAGCCGGTGAGCTCGTTGACCACCCAGCCGAAGTAAAGCGGCACCACCCCCCAAACGAGTTCCATCTGCGTGAGCGGCGCCACAAGCAGCGTTCCCAGGGCTTTCGCCAATGTGGTGAGCGTGATTGACACGCCGCCACGTTACCGTCCGCGGAAAAAGCGCCAAAGAATTCCGGGACAAAAGCGTTGACTGGCCCGCGCATCTGTCTAAAAAGACCGCCCACCCCGCGCGGGGGTGTAGCTCAATTGGTTAGAGCGCTGCCCTGTCACGGCAGAGGTTACGGGTTCGAGTCCCGCCACTCCCGCCATTTTTCCCGCAGGTTTCTGAGGTTTTTCGTCCCGAATGGGCCGTCGAAACACGTTCCCGCTTCGTCCGCTCGACGACTCCACTTGCGGCTGTTTCGGCGGGAAGCCCCTGCCAGCGTTGATTCTCGAATCGTCGCCTTCATCGAGCCGATCCGGGCAGGCGGGTGAACTCATTGTCCCCAGTGCCCAACCAAGGGGGCACGTCATGGATCGGGAGGCACCCCAGAGCCGGCTTGACCGCCGCGCCCACTCGCCGGGGCCTCCGTTTCCACAACGGCCTGAAGCCGCCCGCGGGGATTCGGGAAGGCTCCTTCGATCGACTCTGGGCTACGCGTCGCGATCGCCGCCTCGATCCACCCAAGAACCAAGGACACCGCGGATGCGGACGCGAATCGATTCTGCGGGGTGATGAGCTTCCGTTGTGCTCGTCGGGGGCCGGGACTTTCAGGGCATCGATCCGTGTCGGTGTCGATGGAGGCACCTTCCGGTTCCGGGTGATCCCGGGAGGCGTTATTCCTAGGGATCGTTTTCGGTTTTTCCACCGCACTTTGCCCGGTCATTTTCGTTGATGTTTGCATCCGTCCAAACAACGCTCTGGATTACCTTTGCGAATCCGATTTCCATTTCTGGAGTCCCTGCGGCGATGGAGTTTCCGCATCGGTGGCGCTTCGAAATCGGCACTTCCACTCGCGGCCCTGTTTCACTCCCTAGCCCTCCCCGCCGAGCCCCCTGTCGTCCGCACGACGGTCTCGTTGAGTATTCGTCAAGCGGTTGAGCGGGGCCTTGCGGTATCGGAGGAAGCCCGGATCGCCTCGTCGCAAACCCGCGAGACAGCGACGGGCGTCGCCGTTGCCAAGTCCTACGTCCTTCCCGAGGTCAACGGGCAGTTCCAATACACGCGCACGATTCGCACGCTGTTGACCATTCCGGGGCTGGCCGGCCTTCCGTTCGGCCAGGCGAACAACTACTCCATGGGCATCGGTGTGTCCCAGCCGCTTTATCGTCCGGGCGCCGTGCTCGGAATCCATATCGCGGAGGATTTTCTCAAGGTGGCGAAAGACCAGGAATCCGAGACGCGCCTGGATCTGGTTCTCCGGATTTGTCAGGCCTACTACGACACCGTCCTGGCGGACGCTCTCGCGGCCATTTCGCGCGCTCAGGCGGCCCAGCTCGACGCACAGCTTCGTGACGTGGAGCTGCAGCGGAAGGCTGGCAATGCCTCGGATCTCGACGTGCTCCGGATCCGCGTGAACCGGGAGAATATCGAACCTCAACTCGTCGCCGTGGCGAACTCCCGGGATGACGCGTTGTTCGCGTTGGGCGAACTTTTAAACATCGAGAAGAACAGCGATCTGGTTCTCACCGACCCGTTGACGGCGGATGGATTCGAACCGGTGAGCGACGAAGAGCTCCAGCGGATGGTCGGAACCGCCTTGGTGACCCGTCCGTCCGTGCGGGCGGCGAAGCGGATGGCGGGTATCCGGGAAACCCAAATCAAACAGGCCAGGACTTCCTTTTATCCCACGGTGGACGCCATTGGAAACCTGGGCGAGCAGGCCTTTCCTGGAACCCTCATACCAAACTCCCGGGACTTCATCGACAACTGGTCGGTGGGGTTTCAGATCAACATTCCCCTCTACTCGAGCGGTCGGCGGAAAGCGCAACTCAAGGCGGCGGAGGAGCGTGCCCAGCAGGCATGGCTGAGTTTGAAGCTGGTGCAGGACTCGGTGGAATCGCAGGCCGAGGAGTCTCGTCGCGAATTGCGCCGGAGTGCCGAGCTGGTCTCCACCCGCACCCGGACCACGGCGCAGGCGGCCCGGGTGTTTGAGCTGACAGAGCTGGCCTACAAACAGGGATCCGCATCCCATTTGGAGCTGGATGATGCCCGGTTGAATCTGCGCCAGTCGCGCGCGAATGAGACCCAGGCCGTTCACGACTACTACCTCTTCTACCTCCGCCTGCTGCGTACGGTGGGGGTTCCCGCCGAGTCGTTTAGCAGCGCAAATTCGTTGATGAGCCACAAACCCGCGACGGTTAAGAAGTCCAGTTCGCCTTGAGCCTATGAATGCGCGGTCCTCTTTTCCCCGTTTCGAAGCGGCTGGTCCGGCGCTGACCCTGGCGCTGGCGCTGGCAGTCATCGGCAGTGGCTGCAAGCGGGGAGCGGCTCCCGAATCCGGTAAGGCTGCCGAAGACGACGTAGTGACCCTTGGCACCCAGGATGTCGGCGATGCCGTCGCCCGATCGGTCGTGGCCGGAATCCACATCATGGGCTCCGTCAATCCCTCGGTTCGTGTCGATGTGAAGGCTCAGGTGGGCGGGTTGATTGATGCGGTGCTCGTGGATCGCGGCATGGTGGTGACTCAGGGGCAGGTTCTGGCAACGTTTGATGACCACGCCCTCACGGCGCAGTTGCAGAGCGTCAAAGCCCAACTGGCGGCCGCGGAACGCGACCACGCCGCTACCGAAATCCTGTTCAAGGCGGGCGCGGCCTCCGAGCGGGCCTATGTCAATTCGAAGGTCGGCACGGATTCGTCCAAGGCGCAACTGGCCCAGGTGCAGGAGAGCGTCAACAACGCGACCGTACGATCCCCGATCGCCGGGGTGGTCAGTGAGCGGCTGGTGTCGGCAGGCGAGTCCGCCGTTCCCGGACAGAAGTTGTTCTCGGTGGTGAATTCCACGACCCTTGAGTTGAGCTCCTCGATCCTTCCCGTTGATTTCGCGGCGGTGAAGGTGGGTATGAAGGCCATTCTCACCTTCGATTCTTTCGGGAATCGCAAAATCGAAGGCAAGGTCAGCCGCATCGATCCGGTCGCGGATCCCCGGTCCAGGCAGGTGGGGCTCTACATCGAGATTCCCAACCGAGCCGGCGAACTGGTTGCCGGAATTTTTGGCTCCGGCACCCTCATCACCAACGCCGCGTCGACCGACAAGATGATGCTAATCCCCTCCGCAGCGGTGCGTTCCGAAGGCGCCTCCAATGTGGTGTATACGGTTGCGGACGGCAGGCTCACTCGCCGTACGGTGGCCATCGACGCCCAAAGCCCGGAGGAAGGATTTACCCGAATTCAATCGGGACTGCGCGATGGGGAGAAGATTGTGCTGAACCCCGCCAAGCAGCTTTCGAGTGGCGCCGCGGTTCGAATCCTCAACACGTCCAGTCCGTAGGCGACACCCCGCACGCATCTCTTTTGTTTGTTCGCATGGATCCCCTACCTGCTTCCAACGCGGTGAGCGGCGCCCCATCCCGAGGGCGCCCCCGCCCGGGCGGCGGCTTGGTGGGCGTGTCCATCCGCCAGCCAGTGTTCACCACGATGATCATGATCGGTCTCATGGTTCTCGGTGGATTCTCCCTGCGCCACCTGGCGATCGACGAGTACCCCGACGTGTCGATCCCGATCCTGACGGTCCAGACACTCTATCCCGGCGCCTCGCCCGAAGTGGTGGAGCGGCAGGTGACCAAGCCGATTGAGGAGGCCGTCAACACGACCCAGGGCATCAAGAAGCTGACGTCGCAGTCCTACGAAAGCATCAGCATCATCTTGATCGAATTCGAGCTCGGCACGGACATCAGCTCCGCGACGGCGGATGTGCGTTCCAAGATCGAGCAGACCCGGCGCCTGATGCCCGGAGACATTGACACCCCGGTGGTCCAGCAGGTGGACATCTCGCAGCAGCCGATCGTTTCCCTCGCGCTAGCATCCACGAACAAGACGGTCGGCCAATTGAGCACGCTGGCCGACAACCAGGTGCGGCGCGACCTGGAAGGCATTTCCGGGATCGGCCGAGTGCAAATCAGCGGTGGCCTGAAGCGCGAGATTCACGTGTTGCTGAAGCCGAGCCGAATGTACGCCCTCGGCGTCTCGGCCAACCAGGTGATCTCCGCCCTGCGTTCGCAGAATCTGGACGTGCCGGCGGGTCACATTGAGCACGGCAATCAGGAGTATCTGGTGCGCGTGGTGGGCAACATTCGCAATCCGCGCGACTTCGCCAACGTGGTGGTCGCGAATCTTGGAACGGGCGGAATTGTCCGGCTTTCGCAGATTGCCACCCTTCAGGACACCACCGAGGAACAGCGGGCGACGGCGCTCATCGACGGACGGCCCTGCGTGGGCATCGACCTGCTGAAGGTCGGCGGCGCCAACACGGTCAAGGTGGCCGAACAGGCCGAGGAAATTGTGGCCAAGATCCAGGCGAAGTTGCCCGCAGGGGTCACCCTGTCCGTGATCCGGGACAATTCGGTGAACATCCGCGATGCGGTCGTCTCCGTGCGCGATGAACTCCTGATGGGCGCCCTCCTCACCGTGGCCATCGTGTTCCTCTTTTTGAATGATGGACGAGCGACGCTGATCACCTCCCTGGCGCTTCCGGTTTCAGTCATCAGCACCTTCGTGGTTCTGCAGGCCCTGGGATTCACGCTGAACACCATGACCCTGCTGGGGCTGTCGCTTTCCGTCGGGTTGCTCGTTGACGATGCCATTGTGGTCATTGAAAGCGCCGTTCGGCACAGGGAGGGCGGAAAGGATTCATTCCAGGCGGCTCTTGAAGGCACCCACGAAATCTTCCTCGCGGTGTTGGCCTCCACGTTGACGATTGTTGCGGTGTTCGTGCCCGTCGCATTCATGGGCGGCATCATCGGCAAGTTCTTCTTCCAATTCGGAATCACCATCGCCTGGGCGATCATGGTGTCCCTGTTCGTGTCCTTCACACTCACTCCGATGCTGGCCGCGTGGTGGGGAAATCGGGAATCGCACGGCGACGCCACTCCGCGCACCAAGGGCCTGCTCGGCAGAACGCTCGTGGAATTCAACGCGTTCTTCGACCGCCTCGCCCGCTTCTACCGGCTGCTCATTTCCTGGGCGTTGGACTACCCCAAGACGGTGCTGCTGGTCGCGGTGTTGAGTTTTGTCGGGGCGCTCGCGCTGTTCCCGTACATTGGTGGAGGATTCATGCCGAAGGTGGACACCAGCGACTTCAACGTCGATTTCAGCACACCGGGCGGATCCTCCTTCACCTACACCGCAGGCAAGGCACGCGAAATCGATCAGATCCTTCGTGGCATTCCCGAGGTGCGGCAGACCTACATCACGGTCGGCTCCGG